>CAYPPC010000432.1:0-1973 GCA_964412435.1 uncultured Paludibacter sp. | reverse complement strand
CCTGTTGTAGTTGTTTCAAAACGCGACATTTTTAAACTCCCAAATCTCTAGCCAGGCACCGTTAGTGTGACTAGTTATTTTATACCTCGCACATAGAAACGTTTCCAACTTTACTATACATAACCTAGATAGGTTCAGCATAGGAAAATTTTAACAGTTTTCTTGTGGGATTTTTAACTAAATTGAATTTCCAAGAAGGTCTCTTCACCTAGACGATCTTTTAGGGCGTTACGATGGATGACGAAATTGCTAGTGTCGTAACTAACTATGCCCTGTCGCTTGAGTCGCCCCATCTCCGTAGTAACTGTCTCTCTAGTCAAGCCGGTCATACTGGCTATTGTCGTGTGGTGTAATCTCATCAGTGGCCAGAATTCATTTGGATCTTTCTCGATACTATGGCGGACCATTACATAATAAAGTGTCATCAATATCTTGTCAACTGCATATGATTGGCCTAGTGCCGACATATGGATCATCAGACCTGTATAACTCTTGACCATATAGTCAAGATATTTTTCCATCAGCTCGGGATGATTTTTCATGGTGTCGTCAAATTGCTCTGGACTGACTGTCAAAATCTCGCTGTTTTCTATGAGCTGGTAGTAGTACATAGTATTGGAGCTATGGCCAAACACCCAGCACTCCGGAAAGATATCACCTGCGGTTTTAAACCCAGCTATTTGCTCGTCGCCGTGCGGACCAACCCGATAAACCTTCGCACACCCTGAACGGACTATAAAAACTCGTTGTGGAGTTTCGCCCTGACATAGCAAAATAGCATTTTTTCGCATATGCCTAGACACTGCAACTTCAGATAACAACTGAACTACACGCTCCATTCCTTTATTATAACAGTTATTGACCTATGGTCAACAGATGTTATAGCGATAAGATACAGCGTAACCAGCGTAAAACCTGTTATAATTGCAAATATGAAGCGAGTGTTTATTATCCATGGCTATACAGACTACCCAGAGGAAAACTGGTTTCCTTGGTTAAAAACTGAATTAGAAAAACTAGGACTAAAGGTTATTGCACCAGCTATGCCTAATACCAAAAGACCACAGTTTAATGAGTGGTTGACACATCTCCAGAAGGTTGCTGGTCATGTAGATGAGGAAACATACTTTGTGGGTCATAGTCTCGGCTGTCCGACTATTCTACGTTTCTTAGAAGCTTTACCACAGGGTCAGAAAGCTGGCGCTATTGTGTTAGTCGCAGGCTTTGCTGAACCTATTCACTTTAGGCAACTAGATAGCTTTACGACTAGTACATGGCATGACGAAAAAATTAGGCAATCGGTAGATAAAATCATACTTATCAACTCTGATAACGATAAACATGTTCCCATGGAAATGGGCGAGCGTATGAAAGATAGGTTTGGTGCAGAATTAATTATGCTAAATAATGCAGGACATATCGACGAAAAATCTGGCTATACGACAGTTCCTTTTGTGCTAGATGAGCTTAAAAAAATAATCTAACAGAAAACAAGCCTCCGCTAGACATATACGAAGTGATTTTGATTCACATGACTTTGTCGACTAGAACTTGTTGGCTGACGGAGACTGACCTTACGGTCGTTCTGGTGGTTCGCCTATTTGATCGCCTGCCGTTCAAGCACTTGCTGCATTTTTCTGACAAATCTATGCATATGGGGGTCAAGCTCACGAATATCAGTTGCGGGTATGTCATTAATTTTTTGCCACCTGTAGCCGTTCATCTCGCCCCTGTCATAATTCAACTGCTCGTCTTGGTTGCCCGCAATTATATACCACAGACTTACATCTGTGTGTTGTCCGTGTCCGACTGTCCGAGTAACGGTTACGAATAATGGATTATCCTTGAAGGGAGTTCCGAAATCGGCGACAATCTGCAATTCCTCATCCGCCTCTCGGACAACAGTTGTCCGTGGGTTTTCTCCAGGTTCAATATGTCCGCCACTCGGCAACCATAAACCTGACTTTATGTGG
>CAYPPC010000431.1:0-1973 GCA_964412435.1 uncultured Paludibacter sp. | reverse complement strand
GCATCTACCTCTCCATGATGGCGAGTACACCCGGACTACCCAAACTGTTGATGGAACATACCGGCCTCAACTCCGGATTTATGATTTTACAGTACACCACTGCTGCGTTAGTTAGCGAAAACAAATCGCTCTGTTTCCCTGCCAGTGCCGACAGTGTACCCACCTCGCTGGGTCAGGAAGACCATGTGAGTATGGGTTCCATCTCCGGACGAAAAAGTCTGCGCATCGTGGAGAATTTAGAGAAAATTCTGGGTGTAGAGCTGATGTGCGCTGCACAAGGTTTCGATTTCAGAAAACCTCTGAAATCGAATATCCTGCTCGACGAAACACACGATATGGTGCGCAAAGAGATTGCATTTGCCGACAGCGACCGCATTTTTAATGAAGATATGGAGAAAGCGATTGAGCTGGTACGCTCCCGCAAAATTATTAAACGTCTCAATGCATTAACCAAAGAGAAAGAGATTGACATCCGCAATGAAGATGACACTGTTTTTGGACTTTTTTAATCAGATAAAACTTAAATAACATACCGCTATGAATTACAAAGAATTTTTGGAGAAATTTGCTTCTCACCCCAACTACAAAGCCCCTCGCGGCAATGAATTACACGCTAAATCGTGGCAAACTGAAGCCGCGCTTCGGATGCTGCTCAATAATCTCGACCATGAAGTGGCCGAAGATCCTGAAAATTTAATCGTTTACGGCGGCACCGGACAGGCTGCCCGAAATTTGGAGTCTTTGCAGGAAATTATTCGCATTCTGCTCGAATTAGATGATAATCATTCTCTCCTGGTGCAGTCCGGAAAGCCTGTTGGCGTGGTTCGCACCCATCCGCAATCACCGCGGGTATTGATTGCTAACAGTAACTTAGTGCCCGCTTGGGCTACCTGGGAGCATTTCGAAGAGTTGAAAGAACGTGGACTGATGATGTACGGACAGATGACCGCCGGCAGCTGGATTTATATCGGTACGCAGGGAATTTTGCAGGGAACTTACGAAACTTTTGCCGAAGCCGGCAAAAAGCACTTCAACGGCGACCTGAAACATCGTTGGGTTTGCACCGCAGGTTTGGGCGGTATGGGCGGTGCGCAGCCATTGGCCGCCACGCTGGCCGGAGCTGCATTTTTAGGTGCTGATATCGATCCCGAAAGAATCAAGAAGCGTCTCGAAACAAAATATATCGATAAAATGACCTACAGCTACGATGAAGCAGTAAGCTGGCTCAAAGAGGCTGTTGAAAAAGGAGAAGCCGTTTCAATCGGATTAGTAAGTGATGCGGGTGATATGCTCGAAAAACTGTTGAAAGATGGCCTAATCCCCGATATTCTCACCGACCAGACTTCAGCACACGATCCGCTGCACGGTTATGTGCCACATGGAATTTCACTTGATGAAGCACTGAAACTTCGTCATGATGATCCGGAAGATTATAAAAAACGTTCCATTCAGTCAATGGTACGCCATGTTGAGCTGATGCTCGAGATGCAAAACCGCGGTGCCATCACTTTTGACTATGGCAATAATCTGCGCGAATTTGCCCGCCAGGGCGGTTGTGCCAATGCTTTTGACTTTGAAGGCTTTGTTCCGAAATTTATCCGTCCGCTCTTCTGTGATGGCAAAGGACCGTTCCGCTGGGTGGCACTTTCGGGCGATCCGGAAGATATTTACACCACTGACCGGGCGCTGATGGAGCTTTTCCCGGAAGACGAGCACCTGAAAAACTGGCTTACTAATGCTAAAGACAAAATTGCATTCCAGGGGTTACCAAGCCGCATTTGCTGGTTGGGACTCGGCGAACGCGAAAAAGCCGGATTGTTGTTTAACGAATTAGTGCGAACAGGGCAGGTTAAAGCTCCCATCGTGATTGGTCGCGACCACCTCGATTGCGGTTCGGTAGCGTCGCCCCACCGCGAGACCGAAGGCATGCCCGATGGATCGGATGCTGTATCGGACTGGCCCTTGCTTAACCT
>CAYPPC010000430.1:0-2007 GCA_964412435.1 uncultured Paludibacter sp. | reverse complement strand
CCTTACCGGACTCGGGTTTATTGAGTCTGTCAGCGGAATGATTACATGTATGAGTGACGTGGGATTGGGTATGGGAGAGCTGGGGCCGGCTCACAGTTTTGCTGACATTCCTGTTTTTAGTAAGTGGTTTCTTGCCTTTGTGATGATTATCGGACGCCTTGAAATCTACTCAGTGCTCCTGCTCTTTACCCCGGTTTTCTGGAGAAGATAGAAACAGAATGTCCGTTTTGCCGGGATCAATTTCAAAGCTATTTGCAAAAAATGAAGTTCAGGTAAGTGTTATGTTGTATAATATATAGCCGGATTAACCAACAGAATTAATAAAAAAGCAGGAATTATCCCGAAGGAAATCCCTGCTTTTAATATATGTGACAAAAAATGCTCTTATTTCAGCAGAAAAGAGAAGTCATCTTTACTGCTCAACTCCACCGGATCCTTTCCATATTTGAAAATCCGGGCATCGCGATATCCGATCATCGACATTTTTTTGTCTTCTACCAGCAACATGGTGCCTTCCCGAAGTCCCACTACGTAAGTTTCCTGGTTTACCACCAAAAACTCATTGATTCTCATTTCGCGTGTTTCGCCACCATGATTCGACGGGTGGTGATCCAGATAGTGGGGATTGATCTGGAAGGGGACCAGATTGAGTGTGTCAAAGCTCACCGGTTCGGAGATTGGCATATCGTTGGTTGTTTTTAATGTGGGACAAGCCACATTGGAACCAGCGCTCCAGCCGATATAGGGCGTTCCGGCTCTCACCTTTTTCTGAATGGCCTCAATCAGCTTGTTGTTTTGCATGGTTTTAACCAGATGCCAGGTGTTGCCACCACCTACAACAATAGCCTCAGCCTCCTCAACAGCTTTTACCGGATCTTCAAAACGGTGGATACCGGTAACCCGGTGCCCAATCTCCTGAAAGCGGTTGTTTACCTTCTCTTCGTACTCATCCCAGCTAAAAGTGATGCCTGCATAAGGAATAAAAAGAGCGTGAACCGGCTTTTCGCCTAAAAACTCTTTAATATTGTTTTTCGGATAATCCAGGTATGCTTCACCGGGATTGGTTGAGTTGCTAATAAGTAATAATCTCATTTTACTAATTTCTTTGTTTTTGGATTTATATTATAATGGACAAATATAGTAAAATATATTCTAAGATTAAGAGCAAAGGGTAAAATCAATGTATAATGTATAAGTGCGGTTCTCATAGTGTTGTGAGATGTAGCCCTTTTTTTCAATTTGCCTTCTTATACAATATTATATAGGTATACTCGCTTCCTCCTTTTTGGTCTCCCTTTTTTTGTATAAAAAAAGATTTCGGATTAAGTAGGTGAGCTATAGGGTTTTATTAAAACGGAGTAAAAATAAATGAAAATAATCGCATAAAAAGTTTGCAGGAGAAATAAAAAGCAGTACCTTTGCAACCGCAAAACAGAGAGCTGTTGAGCGTTCCGGTTCAGGCCGGGCGGGAGGTGTAAAATGGGGTAATGGTGATATTCAGCGAGTTAGTAAAAGTCGCAAAAATAAACCACAAATTTCTTTCAAAAGATTTGGTGGTAATAAAAATAGTCACTACCTTTGCACCCGCAAATGAGAAAAGCAGCTGCAAGCGCGCAGCGGATTTCCGGAGGGGAAAAAGAGAAGAAAAAAAGAAAACATATTTTTTTTGCCTAAAATTTGCGGGAATCGAAAATTAGTATTATCTTTGCAGTCCGTTTCGTTTTGAAAAAAGCAAAAGGCGGCATGAAAGGGAGATTTGTCGCAGTTGAATCTGCGCCTTAAAAACAAGTCACACAAAGAGGAGTTGGCCATTCAGTGATGAGCGCCGCATAAGACTCCGAAGCGATCTTTAGAAATTTTGAAACAACTTTTAAATGTAGTATAAGAAAAGGGAAGTTTTTTTATACCACGTCAATAAAAAGAAAACAGGTAACATCCACGAGCAAGATTAAAATTTTACAACGAAGAGTTTGATCCTGGCTCAGGATGAACGCTAGCGATAGGCTT
>CAYPPC010000429.1:0-2012 GCA_964412435.1 uncultured Paludibacter sp. | reverse complement strand
ATGGTGCTTGTGATTTTACCACAAATGAAACTACAACCGTTCCATCATCACGTTTCAGTACAGTGTAATCCTGAACGGTGTGCTGCAGGTTGTGCAGACCGTTGTCGAACCAACCGCGATATGCCCAGTTGTCGTTGTTTACAAATGCACGGAAGGCATCCAGACGTGGACCATTGCCGTCGGCAAATACTACAGTGCTACCATATTTCAGCGAACTGATGGCACCGGTTTTTGGGTCAAACTCCAGATTAAATGTTTTTCCATCAATCGTAATGTTACCTCCGGCAACTGCTTTCCATTCTAATTTCTCACCGTTTTGGCTCACCTCAGCAATAGATGGTTGCTGACCTGCCGCTTTTAGCAACAGCTGCTCTTCTGCCTGAACGTAGTTTGTTTCTGCCCAGGGTTTGTTTTCGTTAAGCAGGAACTGAACTTTTACAAAGTACTCTGAACCGGCCTTTAATGTATTAACATTGTAAGGCAATGTTACTGTTTTGCGCTGACGAGCTGGCAGGTTACCCAGTGCTACATCACCTTTTGTAATCTCTTTACCATCTTCCCAAAGTGACCAAACTACGCGATAGTCCGACAAATCTTTGAAGTAGTTTTTATTAAAGATCTCCACCTGGCCTTTTTGCAGGTCAACCTCTTTTACGCCAACATACTGATACACCTTTTTCACCTCGTAGTATTGTGGTTTTGGAGTCAAATCGGCAAAAATAACACCGTTCAGAACAAATTGTCCGTCGTTTGGCGTATCGCCAAAATCACCACCATAACCCTGGTAGCGAATACCGGTTTTGGCGTCGTAATTGTAAATTGCCTGGTCAATCCAGTCCCAGATGGCACCACCCATAAAGAAGTTCGTGCTTTCAATTGCCTCCCAGTAATCCACTAAGTTTCCGCAGGCATTACCCATCGAGTGGGCATACTCCGAAACGTGGAAAGGATATTTAATGTTATAAGTTCCTTTTACCGCACCGCGCATCCAGGCAATGGATGGATACTGGTTTGAACCCATATCCACAATGCTGTTGTTACGCTCATACTGTACAGGACGTGTGTCGTCAAATTTCTTCAGGGCGTTGTAAGCCGTCACAAAGTTTTTACCCGGGCCGGCTTCGTTTCCAAGCGACCAGATAACCACCGCCGGGCTATTTACCGTAGCGTGAGCCATCTCCATTACACGGGCAACGTGCGCATTTTCCCACTCAATCGGGTGCGAAAGCGACTCTTTACCGTAGTAATACTGGTGACTCTCAATGTTGGCTTCATCTTCCAGATAAATACCGTATTTATCCGCCAGGTAGTACCAGTATGGAGCATCCGGATAGTGCGCGTTACGTACGTGGTTGATATTTCCACGAATCATAATCATCACCTCTTCCTTCATTTGCTCACGGGTAACAAAGTGACCGGTGTTGGGGTTGGTTTCGTGGCGGTTCACACCTTTCAGTTTCACGGTTTTACCGTTTACGTAGTAGTAACGACCGGCCAGACCAAACTCATCATCTTCCGCTTTGGTATCTTTAATCTCCACTTTGCGGAATCCGGTGTAGGTCGAAAGTGTCTCCACGGTGCGACCTTTTTTGTCTTTCAGTTCAGCCACCAAAACATAGCGGTAAGGGAATTCTCCCGACCACAATTTAGGACTGTTCATTTTCAGAGCAACTTCTGATGTGATCTCCACACCCTTTTTCAGTTTAGGAATATCAGCAGAAACGGTTACGCCATCCACTTTCACGTTCTCATCCGAGTACAATTTGTTGGCATAGAGCGAGTAAACCAGTTTGTAACCTTTTGCAGTTTTCTTATCTAAGTTGCGGATATCAGCACTAATATTCAGTGTTCCGTTGGTGTAGGTGTTGTCCAGATCGGGTTTTACCACCAGGTCGCGCACTTGCAGTTTTGAAGTAGCGTAAAGTTGTACCGTACGGAAAATACCGGGCAGACGGAACATATCCTGCGACTCCAGGAAAGAACCGTCGCTGCTGCGATAAACCTCAACAGCC
>CAYPPC010000428.1:0-2012 GCA_964412435.1 uncultured Paludibacter sp. | reverse complement strand
GAAAATGATCCGACGTGGATTCCACTGAGTGCTGTTGAGGGCCTCCTGTTGGAGATTGTTCAAGAAAGAGTCCGGGACAGAAGGAACACTGCATTACGCAGATAATTATTGAAAAAAGTGGAGCTTCTGTTACAACAGATGCTCCACTTTTGCAATTAAGATCAGTAGTTGAGTATGAAAATCTCTTTGCCTTTTTTTCTCTCGCCTTTTCTTTCAATGTGGTTAATTTGGTCATCTGTTCTGTTAATACAATAGTTCCACTCCTTATCATATATGTACCCGGTCCATTGATATAATTCACGTACTTCGTCACAATTGTCGTATGTGATAAAGAGCTTAAGCCTATGTGAATGGGCTTTGAGTACATTACATAAACGGAGATGATCTTCTCGGCTGAAGAAGCATTGGTAAAACTTATCTTGATCAGCATTGTAATATGGCGGATCAATGAACACAAAAGCACCATCTGGAAGCCGATATATTACTTCTTCAAAATCGAGACAAGTAAGTTCAACCCCCTGTATTTTTTTGCTCACTCGTCGAATATTCCGTGGCCAATTATCTGGACGCATAGAGTATTTATCCCCATATCCCCAGTAGCAGTTTTTCATGTTCATAATTCCGGAGTAGCTAATTCTGTTTAAATAATACCATCTTCCTACTCGGTCTAGTTCTGTCTTGATCTCAAATTCGTTCTTATAGTAGTTATGTAGCTCCTTTTGTGCTGGTTTTCCGTGAAGCCACTTGATTAGCTCCTCTGGATAATCTCTAATATACCTGTAGACGAGCATAATGTCTTCATCGATGTCATTCAATATGTTTCGTTCTACTTTGTCTTTAAAGAAGAAAATACTTGCTCCCCCAGCAAAGGGCTCACAGTATACGGAGTGTTCAGGGATATGTTCGGCAATTAGCTTTCTAGCATAGAATTTGCCTCCAGCATATCTAAATGGTGAATTAATTGCTGTCAATATCAATTTCCTCGTTTCCTAGCGAGTGCTCATTGCTTGCAACTCGCAAAATTATCCGCGAATGTTCTTTATCAATGAAAATATCAAATGGCGAAACACCCGGATTAAGTTGAAGATTCGATACAATGGCTTTGGGTAAACGGATTCTGAGATCTTTTTGTAGTATATTGGTACACAGATAAATAAAACTGTTACCCAAAATGAAACCTCCTCGACTAATTTTAGGCCAATTATAGCACTAATTTGGCCTGAAGTAAAGGACGGTTGAAAGCTATATATCGGTATACTAGACTAAGCTTATGTGCACAAAGGGGATTGCTCAATTAATAAACAAGGTTGAGATGAAAACCACCACGACGCCATTATTCCGCTAGAGCTATCTGAAAGAGTTCAAGCTGAAAAAGCATCGCGCAGCAATATTGAGATCGATGATAACGGGACACCCCGGCGGAGAAGTACAAAATACTCCGCAGCGAAATCATCAGAGAACGCAGATTAGCCCACCCATCATTACGGTTTAAGTAGACTGGGCAAGCCCGCCCGCTTTCATAACTAACCTTTTAGGTGCCCGCATCTCTGGGTATCACACCTTAGGGGATAATTCAGTGGCTCAGACCATTCTTCAACGATTACCCCATAAATCCAACGATAACCGATAAATTCAACGATAGTTTGGGCCATCGTCGCGAAAACAGCCTGAAATCAGAAAAAGTAAACCCAGATTATCACGCAAAGGCCGCCCTTTATGACCCTCCAAAACGTAAGAAAGCCCGTAAATAAGGCTTTTCCGGGCAAGCAAAAAGCACTCAAACATTGTATCAATATTTGAGTGCTTTCGTGGCTCCCCCTGTTGGACTCGAACCAACGACACTGCGGTTAACAGCCGCATGCTCTACCGACTGAGCTAAGGAGGAACGGCACGAGTGTTATTTTACAACACCTGTTTCGTTTTCGCAATACCTTTTTGTATTTTCCGCGATTATATTTTTAGGAAAATTGCAATAACAAATTGAACACTCTGCGAGAATAGCGGGTTGGTTA
>CAYPPC010000427.1:0-2020 GCA_964412435.1 uncultured Paludibacter sp. | reverse complement strand
CTCCCTAATACTATAACCTCAAACAGGGATAATAGTAGAAATATAATCACATCAATGCAAAATCATCTCGCAATCATTTGCATATGATTGTAGTTTTTTGGTGCGTATTGCTGTAGAATTATAAGTAATAGACTTAAATGGATTGTCAGAAACTGCTTTTTTTGCTTTTGTTCCCATTCAAGGAATGAAAAAAATGTTTTCATTAAAAATTGTTTTTTCTTTCATTTTTTAGTCATAAAATTAGATAAAATTTTAGTCTTTTTTTGTCCAAATTTTGGTCTAAATTTGCCCCACTTTTACTTGACCTCAGGTCGACCAAATTTCAGACCCTTTTTTGTGAGTTTTCCATCATATAGATTGCCAAATAATGCTATGTCTAAAAATTTCCCAGTGTGCCGTATTATTAGCCGACACACTGGAGAGAAAAAAGAGCTCTTTTTTTATTATTTTTTTTGTATTTTTTTTCTTTAAAAATTCCCTTGATTTGTTTTCTTTTTTTAGTATCATTTTTATTGCTAAAAAGGGTTTTAAAGTCCTTTTTGGTTAAAGCATTAGTTGTAGAATAACTTTTTTCAAAAAAAGGGTACTTGATCGTGGTGGATTGGGTCCTTTTTTTTATTTCCAGAAGCTTCTAGGACTAACAATTTGAATATACAAAAATAGATGTAGTAGTCAATAGAAATATAAGATTGAGAAACATCAGTTCTTAATTGGGAATTGTCCTCCCTTGTGTCAAGTCAAAAAGACACTCCCGTTGGTCGCATGTTTTGACTTGACACGCTCGGACCAATTCCCCTACAAAGCGAATGTTATTTTTTTTCTTTTCGAAAAAAAAAACATTTCTCAGCTTTTGGGGGGGGTGGGTAGCAAGAAATGAAAAGACAAAGGGGCTCTAGCAAGAGCTAGCCGCCCCCCTCAAAATTTTCAACAATATTTCCAATGTCTCAAAGTTCTTTTGGATCTTCCTGCTCAATTGCATATTTTAGTTCTCAATGATAATTTTCCAATCAATTATTTTGTCAAAGTTCTTTGAGAATAGAAAGAGGGATCTCTTTAAGTGCTTTTTTGTTAATAGAAAGCCATCTTTTAAGAAATGCCTCTTGCTTTGGTTTTGAAAGATGGTCAAAATGTATCTCCTCTTTGATATAAGGTTTAGAGAAATACCCAGTCTTTTCCCTAATTCCTAAATATTCAAACATCCTATCCGATAGTTTATTACTGATAAGTTCATCAGCAAGTGAAACTTTACCTCTAGCAGAGCAAAAATTTGAATTAGCCTCAATTTCAAATCTCCAAACTTCTCCAGGGTGTTCCAAATAGTCCGAATAAAGCTCGTGATTTTCTTTTGCATAAATATCCGCTTGTTTATGATAAAATCTTGAAGAAATGTAGTCTCTGTTGGATCTCTGTTTAACTGTAGACCGTCAAGTGTAATAGTTCCCACTTTGTTCCAATACTCAAAAATTGCCTGTCTCTTGTGCTGAAAGCTCAAAAGTTCTATAGTATGATTTTGGTGCTTTTACATCTCAAACAGCTTTAAAGCTCTCTAATTTTTTCCTCGTTCTTTCAAAAATTTCGTTATGCCTCAATCCCCTATCTCATTTTTTTGTAAAAAAATCAATCCTATAGTCAAATCTAGTTATATGGGATTTTGTCATAAGGTTTTCCAAGTCCTCCTCGTTGTTGGAAAGTAAATACGACAAAACATTGAGCGGAGAGAAACTTCAGCCAGTTATGTTGAACAACCTCCAAGCTGCTCAATATATGTCCAGCCTGTCCTGAGTTTTGTTGTTCCTGTATTGATTTGAGTTTTCATTATAAAAGGAAAAGTGAAAAAGATTATAAAAAGCTCCTCTGAAATTTACTCAAATATGAAAAACATTTTCAGTGGATCAATTGTTAGTCCAAGTAATTGTAAAGTCTCAAAAATCTCAATTGGGGTCAAATATATTAATCCGTGTATTTTCTCAACCGTAGCCGTTTAATGGAACAAGCTTTTGATTTGAATTTGTATCATTTG
>CAYPPC010000426.1:0-2028 GCA_964412435.1 uncultured Paludibacter sp. | reverse complement strand
TAACGGTTCACTGGGATAAGGTTAAAGATGACATTGGTAATGAACTGATGGACAATCTACCACGTAAAAACCCAATTAATATGATGGCGATTTCAGGTGCACGGGGTAACCGTTCCCACTTTACCCAATTAGCGGGTATGCGGGGTCTGATGGCGAAACCGACACAGTCTAAATCACGTCATGAATACCAATCATCCATTATTGAAGTACCGATTTATTCATCCTTTAGAGAAGGATTGAATGTGAGTGAGTTCTTTATCTCGACCCATGGGGTGCGTAAAGGACTAACGGATACGGCACTTAAAACAGCTGAGTCAGGTTATCTAACCCGTCGTCTGGTTGATGTGGCACAGGATGTCATTATCAGTGAAGAAGACTGTGGAACTGATCAAGGTTACTTCGTTCATGAGATTATTGATCGTAAGACCAAGTCAGTCATTGAACCCTTATATGATCGTTTAATTGGCCGTTATGCCAAAGAAACAATTGTGGATCCTAAGACTAAAGAAGTCTTAGTGGAAGAAGATGAGTTTATCGATGATTACACTGCCCGTAAGATTACGGATGCGGGAATCAAAGAAATGTATATCCGTAATGTCTTCACCTGTGAAAGTACCTATGGTATTTGTAAGAAGTGTTATGGTCGTAATATGGCGACCGGTCACTTAGTGGAAGTGGGAGAAGCCGTTGGGATTATGGCCGCCCAATCGATTGGTGAGCCTGGTACTCAGTTAACCATGCGTACCTTCCATACCGGTGGGGTTGCGGCCGCTGAAGGTCAAGACATCACCCAAGGTTTACCACGGGTTGAGGAGCTCTTTGAGGCTCGTTCGCCAAAAGCGAAAGCAGCACTTTCTAAGATTGATGGTCAAATCACGGAAATTATTGAAGTTGATGAAACCAATAAAAAGATGAAAGTTGTCGTTTCAGATGATAAGGAAAGCATCGAACATGATATTGATGCCAACCAAAACTTAAGAGCTTGGATGAAGATTGGAACTCAAGTGCTTGCGGGAGATAAGTTGACAGAAGGTCAAGTTGACCCTAAAGAACTCTTAGAGTTTGCGGGGGTTAAGGAAGTTCAAGAATATCTGCTTAAAGAAGTTAAGAAGGTTTATGCTTCCCAAGGGATTGAAATCTCAGATAAACATATTGAAGTCATTATTAGTCAAATGTTACGGAAGGTAATCATCATTGATGGTCAAGATACCAACCTAAGTCCGGGAGTTCAACTATCCTTAGCTTCTATTACCAATACCAACCGTAATGCATTACTATCCAATAAGCGTCCGGCGATCTTTAGACCGACCCTACTAGGGATTTCGAAAGCGTCGGTTGAAACTGATTCCTTCTTATCGGCGGCATCCTTCCAAGAGACAACGAAAGTCTTAACTGATGCGGCGATCAAAGGTAAGGTTGATCCACTGATTGGACTGAAGGAAAATGTTATTATTGGTAAACAGATTCCAGCCGGAACTGGTGCCAAAGCAGAGCGTCAAACTTCTAAAGATGTCGCGGAACTTGCGAACTTCTTAAGAGAACAGCGGATTGAACGCAATAAACCGGAAGTTGATTTGATTGAATTGCCCGAAGAAATGATTCGAGGCAGCGAAGAAAGTTAAAAGTAATGATTGACAAATGCGCCTAGCTTTTGTATTATTATTACGCTTAATACAAACGGTTAAGTTCCCCCTTTGTGGGGACTTAACTTATTGTGAAATATGACACACCAGGATGTGTGTGCACAGAAAGGAGAACTATGCCAACAATTAGTCAGTTAATACGTCATGGCCGTCAAAGTAAAGTTACGAAATCAAAATCCCCTGCATTAAATCGCGGGTTAAATACTTTGTCAAAGCAACCTACTAAAATTAACTCACCACAAAAACGGGGAGTTTGTACGCGGGTTGGGACAATGACACCTAAAAAACCTAACTCAGCATTACGTAAATATGCTCGTGTACGTTTGAGCAATGGAATGGAAGTGAATGCTTATATTCCTGGTATCGGACATAACTTGCAAGAACA
>CAYPPC010000425.1:0-2038 GCA_964412435.1 uncultured Paludibacter sp. | reverse complement strand
GCATCCGTTACACCTTCTGCTTCAGGAGCTTCATCATATATGATAACGGGAATATCATTATGAACATGTGTCTCGGTGCCGGTAGGATGATTTTCTGCCACGTTCGCGTTATCATCCCTGTACTCATGCATAATATTGCTGTATAGCTCATTTTGTTCCTCTTTAGTTAATAGTGACGCCTCACCTTCGTACAGTGTATTGTAGACATTGCCCCGCCATTCAAAAAAACCGGTTGCACCCACTTCATGTCTGGCTGTTCTGAATGCTTCCTGAAAACTCATGTTGTCTGTAACTCCCTCCGCCTCTTTGGGTTCATCAGGTATTTCCGGCTTCACCAAATCCACTTTATCTCCATTATGGTCAACCGGGGTGGGTTGTGTCATGCTCATTAATGCAAATACACCAAGACCTCCGGCAGCTGCCCCACCCAATGGTATTCCAACATTTTTTAAAATATTTGGAATTTTGTTGCTTTTTGAAGCTCCCTGAATAATCGTTTTTGCTTGTTCAGCAGGTTCTTTACTGCTCAACAATTGTGTTTTTTCGTCCATAATTGTATTGTATTAAAATTGTTAATAAAAAAAATATTGTATTGAAATATATTAGAAATAAACAGCTTTACAAGCCGGACATTTGCCCGGCGACTGGAATGTTTTCCAGGGTACATTTCCCAACTGACGGCTGCATTCTTTATTCGGGCACACATACCGCACCTTGAAATCTTCGTCCAGCTGAGTTATTTTTTCCTGAGGCGACATATTGCCGGTTGCCACCACTGCCAGCGTACTGCCTAAAATGGCAAAAACAAGGTATTGTTGCGAAAAAGCAGCCATAGCTTCGGGTGTCATTTCGACAGTGTATTTGATTAAGTTGAATATCACCAGTGGAGCCAGGGTGAATCCACCCCTTATCAATGATGTCTTTAAGTTATGTTTTTTTGTAATTTCTATTCTGTTGCGCTGATAATCGTTCCATACTTTTTCCAACGCTGCAAACTCTTTTATGTAATCCAGCTTGTCCTTTTTATCTTCTGGCGGGGGCTCTGAAATATTGAATATTTTACTCAGGTTTAATTTTACTTCCGATACCTTTACCTCATCGTTTAAAGATATGGTTGATTTCCTTATCCGGTAACCGTTTACGTAGGTTCCGTTCAGCGAATTAAGATCTTCAACCAGCACCTGATTATCGTCAAGCAGAGTAACTCGGGCATGTGACCGGCTCACCGTAGGATCGCTGATAATCACATCGTTTGTGTCTGATTTACCAATGGTTTTTGTTTTCATACTTGCAAATTTAACATATATTTTTTAATTTGGTTTTACTATTTAACAGATAACATTCCACAAATGTAAGTGGGGTATTTCAAGCAGGTTTCAGCATCTCAGTGACTTAAAAAAGAACAACAAATCTTCTTTTCTGTTACGCGATACCCTGATTACCTTTTTATTCTGCAGCAGTAAATAGCCATCATCAGCTTTTACGTATTTTGCAATTTTAGCAAGGTTCACTATGTACGAATTATGAACCCTTAAAAATGCTTCTTCCTTCAATTCATTTTCATAAAAACCAATGTTTTTAGTTGATAACGTGGATGTGCCGCCATCCAGGTATATTTTAGTATACGCGTTTTCGGCTTCCAGATAGAGTACATCTGCAATGTTGATAAGTAAATATCCCTCCATAGTTGGAATGGACAATTTGCCCATTTTAAACCGTTTTAATGTATTTATTTTTAATTCATCCATTTGTTTTACTCCTTGTTTTTATATTTTTCATCCCGCCAATCGGAATATTTGCTTTTTTGTTCTCCGGTTTTTGCCCCTCGTTCGAATTTCAATCCCCGCTTTGCCCCGCTTTGCATTATTTTCTTTTCTCGCTTTGCCTTTTGGTCGTTCGTCCGTTTCGACAGGCTCAACGACCTCCTCACTCCCTGTTGGCAAAGCTCGTGTAGCTTAACCCTTCGACAAGCTCAGGGGAGCAAGGAAGGATGGACTTTCCACTGTTTACTCGGGGGACACCAGGCGGAAGCCCAGGC
>CAYPPC010000424.1:0-2039 GCA_964412435.1 uncultured Paludibacter sp. | reverse complement strand
TCATCCTTCACCTGATCGGGGCGACAGAAAATATGCGCATCATCTTGTGTGAAAGAACGAACGCGTGTGAGTCCGTGCAACTCACCGCTCTGCTCATAGCGATATACCGTGCCAAACTCAGCCATGCGTACCGGTAAATCCTTATACGAACGTGGTTTGTATTTGTAAATTTCGCAGTGGTGCGGACAGTTCATCGGTTTCAACAGATACTCTTCGTTTTCTTCCGGGGTGTGTATCGGTTGGAACGAGTCTTTGCCGTATTTCGCATAGTGTCCGGAAGTTACATAGAGCAATTTGTTACCGATGTGCGGTGTAATCACCTGCTCATACTCATATTTACGCTGGATGCGTTTCAGGAAATCCTCCAAACGCAGCCGCAGTGCGGTACCTTTCGGCAGCCACATCGGCAAACCTTTACCCACAGTTTCTGAGAACATAAAGAGCTCCAGTTCGCGACCAATTTTTCGGTGGTCACGTTTTTTCGCCTCTTCCAGCATCACCAGGTGCTCATCTAACTGTTTTTTCTTCGGAAAACTCACTCCGTAAATACGGGTAAGCATCTTGCGGTTTTCATCGCCGCGCCAGTAAGCGCCGGCCAGGTTGAGCAGCTTGATCGCTTTAATTTCACCGGTGTCAGGCAGGTGCGGTCCGCGGCAAAGATCCACGAAATCACCCTGCTGATAGAAGGTGATTGTACCATCCTCCAGATCTTCAATCAGTTCAATTTTATACTCATCACCTTTGTCGGTAAAATATTTTAATGCATCGGCTTTGCTGACATCGCTGCGAACATAGCTCGATTTTTTGGCTGCCAGTTCACGCATTTTATCCTCGATAGCCTGCAGATCGCTCTCTTTCAGAACCGTATCGCCGGTATCGATGTCGTAGTAAAAGCCGTTTTCAATGGCGGGACCAATACCAAATTTAACACCGGGGTAGAGCGCCTGCAAAGCTTCAGCCATCAGGTGAGCCGAGCTGTGCCAGTAAGTGCTTTTTCCTTCCTTATCATCCCATTTGTGCAGCATAATGGCTGCATCATCATTAATCGGGCGGGTCAGATCCCAGGTTTCACCGTTTACACCAATCGACAAAACTTCTTTAGCCAATCGGGGGCTGATACTCTCAGCAATTTGATAACCGGTAATACCGCTTTCGAAGGGGCGGACTGTGCCGTCAGGAAAAGTAATATTTATCATCGTTACAATATTATTTGAAGATTATGCGGTTGCCGCCTGGCAGTTCCGCGAATCATTAATACAATTTTGCGAATTCAATCTGCAAAGATACATAATTTTAATCTAAAATTTAAGTGTTTCAGGCTGTTTTTAATGACTCTTTTCGATTATGAGATGCGGGGTGTCGCGTTAAAAATAGGAAATAGAACTTTCCGACTCTCTGCATTCAAAGAATTTTGTGTAAATTTGCATCTTATAAATAAAATCAAAATAACAAACTTAAAAACAGAAAATAGCATTATGCACAATTGGTTTCTTTGTAAAGTAAAATATGACCGCAACGGTGATGACGGTGCGATTGTGAAGGTGAATGAGTCTTATCTGGTTGATGCCTTGTCGTTTACCGAGGCAGAAGAGCGTATTAATGAGGAGATGAGTCCGTTTATCAGTGGTGATTTTTTGGTGTCCGATATCAGACGCGCCCGCATCATGGAGATTTTTGAAAATGAAACCGGAGACCGCTGGTTCCGTTGCAAACTTTATTTTATCAGCCTGGATGAAGAGAAAGGTGTTGAGAAAAAAACGGCAGCTGCCATGTTTGCTCAGGCGAGTACGCTGAAAGAGGCCGTGGAGGTGGTTGAAAAGGGCATGAAAGGCTCACTTGCTGATTATGAAATTGCTTCGGTCACAGAAACCAATGTGATGGAGGTTTTCAAATACAGCGCAAAATAGATTGATAGAGGAAAAATTAAAGAGGAGAAATTTATGAGCATAGCCGAAAATATAAAGAAGATTAGAGACGATGTGCCGGCGAATGTAAAATTGATCTGTGTTACTAAATTCCATGATGAAAACACGATCATG
>CAYPPC010000423.1:985-2046 GCA_964412435.1 uncultured Paludibacter sp. | reverse complement strand
TTTTGAATGATTACCTCCTGATTTCCTTTGAAAGAGTCAAAGCCAAAGTATTTCTTTAGCTGTGTAATTAAATCCGAGTGGCTAAGCATGATAAAATTCTCTCATTGTCTCTATGGACAAACGAAGTTATATCAAAATTTAGATATTTCCAAAATTAATCTAAAGTATCTTGTGGAAAAGCTTTAGGTCTGCTCCGCACCAAACTCAATAACCTGAACCGGTTACAGACATACAACCCAATCTATTCTATGGTGCAAGATGAAAACAAAGTTATAAACTGATTTTGGATTATCAAAACCTTTTGCGCAAAAAAATCAGGTTATTTCAGCATTTACTGCCAATAACCTGATTTTCTTTTTATTAGTTTAGATAGAATTTACGCTATACGCATCCTCCGGGCACTCATTTTACCCAGTTTCTCTTCGGCATATTTGAGTGTTACCTCAAAACGCTTCCGGTTTTTCGAGGGAAGCTCAAACATGGCATCCATCATTATTGTTTCTGTTATAGAGCGCAAACCGCGCGCACCCAGCTTAAATTCAATCGCTTTATCCACAATAAAATCAAGCACTTCCGGTGCAAAACTTAACTGAATGCCATCCATTTCGAAGAGTTTGGTGTACTGCTTCACAATTGAATTTTTGGGTTCAGTAAGAATATTGCGCAACGCTTTGCGGTCGAGCGGCTCCAGATAGGTCAATATTGGCAGACGGCCGATAATCTCCGGAATCAGCCCGAACGACTTCAGATCCTGCGGTGCAATATACTGCAGCAGATTGGTTTTATCAATCTCTTCAGTCTCTTCCGACGAGCCGTAACCCACCACGCGGGTGTTCAGTCGCTGTGCAATTTTTCTTTCAATACCATCGAAAGCTCCGCCGCACACAAACAGAATATTCTGTGTATTCACCTGAATATATTTCTGGTCGGGGTGTTTCCGGCCTCCCTGAGGGGGCACATTAATCACCGAACCTTCGAGCAGCTTGAGCAATCCCTGCTGCACCCCCTCGCCACTCACGTCGCGGGTGATTGACGGATTATCGCTCTTACGTGCAATCTTG
>CAYPPC010000423.1:0-975 GCA_964412435.1 uncultured Paludibacter sp. | reverse complement strand
CGCGCTCAGCCAGCTCCACATTATAATCGGCCACCTGCAGCAGACGGGAGATGATACTCTCAATATCTTCACCCACATAACCGGCTTCGGTCAGCACAGTAGCATCCACAATGGTGAAGGGAACCTCCAGTTTTTTAGCGATGGTTTTTGCCAGCAATGTTTTACCGGTTCCGGTGTAGCCCACCATCACCACATTGGATTTCTCCACCTCTACGCCATCATCACCCTTAGACTGCATTATCCTTTTATAGTGGTTATAAACAGCTACGGAAAGAAACTTTTTAGCCTCCTCCTGGCCGATAACATACTGATCCAGGAAATCTTTGATCTCTATCGGTTTCGGGATATTGTCAGAGCTGAGAGCCGGGATGTTACTTTGAGCACTCCGCTTATTCTCATGCACAATTTCAGCAGCCTGCACCGCACATTCGTTACAGATTTTGGTATCTTCCATACCCAAAATCATAAAGCTCACCTGTGACTCGGGGCGACCGCAGAAGCTGCAGTGTTTTGTATCTTTTTTTGCCATAAAAACAGTGTTCTGCCTGCCGCACAGCTATTGAGGCGGCATTGCAGACAATTTATTTTTTCTCTTTTATCAGTACGCGGTCAATCATACCATAATCAACAGCCTCCTGCGATGTCATCCAGAAATCACGGTCGGAGTCTTTCTCAATCTGTTTGTATGTTTTGCCCGAATGGTCTGCAATAATCTGATAAAGCTCTTTTTTCAGCTTCAGCATTTCGCGCAGATTAATCTCCATATCAGCAGCCACTCCCTGAGCACCGCCGCTGGGCTGATGAATCATTACGCGGGAGTGTTTCAGCGCCGAGCGCTTACCCTCCGTACCGGCCACCAGCAAAACGGCACCCATTGATGCAGCAATACCTGTACAGATAGTAGCCACATCGCTGCTCACATACTGCATGGTGTCATAAATCCCCAATCCGGCATAAACCGATCCTCCGGGGGAG
>CAYPPC010000422.1:0-2055 GCA_964412435.1 uncultured Paludibacter sp. | reverse complement strand
ATCAGTAATTTGCAAAAATTTAAAGAATGTTGCTTATTTTTGTCATGTACTTAGTATCGCTAGTTAAAATTTTTTCTACAAGTATTTGGTGATGCCAATTGTCACCAAAATCATAGACGTAAGTAAATTTTTCTTTTGTGTTGGAAATAAGGCTGTCAAGAGTTACAGTTGAAGCGTCAGTGAGTTTATCTCTGAAATATTTCTCAAGTTCTTTATTTGTCTCGGCAATTCTGTGACCCTTAATGTTAAATTCATGAAGATGAGAATTTGTCCATCCCATTGCAATTTGAATAGTGTAGTGAAGTTGTTCAAATGTTGTGAATCTGTCCACTTGCACGCGTCTCCAAATTGGTGGTTTTGTCCCTGTTAACGTAATTTTTAATTGAATAATGTCGCCCATAGTTGTAAATACTTCATTTATTGTGCATGTCAAAGTTAATTAGAAAAACTGAGATATAAGGCGTCATTGTATAACGAAATTTTATGAAAGCAAGGGCATGCTCTGTAAAAAAAAGGAAACCCGGGTATTTCGGTATGATAGTGCCACTACAATCAATGATTTTTGTTCTGTTTACTAAATCGGGGGTGTTTTTCTAAATTAATCCGGTGTCTTTTTGTCCAAAGGGTTATATCGGGCTATTATTCGTTTAGTTTTTTTATTTCTTTATTAATAAGATCATTTTGTGCAGTTATTCGAAAATTTCGAACAACTGCGTATTTCGGTCTGATAGTGCCACTTTAATTCATAACTTTTTCAGCCGGCACAAATCAAACCGGAATATTCATAAACTGCTTGGAGTTATTTCAGTTTAAAATTATAATAAAAACCTGTAACGGTTTTTTTTAAGAAGGCTCACATAAATGGTTTAAAGTTTATGTAAGCTTAGTACTTCCTCCATCAACCATAATCGTTTGGCCGGTAATGTAGCGACTGTCATCACTTAATAGGAAAACCACTACCGGAGCTATATCTTTTCTAGGATCTCCGAAACGCTTCATGGGTATTTTTTCTTCTACTTTTTTGTACTCAACAGGGCTTGCTATCTTCCAATCGGCGAGACCTTCGGTTAGTGCTAACGGACTAATAACATTCACTTGGATTTCATCTGTTGCCCACTCATTTGCTGCTACGCGACTTAAACCACGTATTGCCTCTTTAGCAGCAACATAGCTGGATTGTCCGATATTTCCGCTTATAGCAGAACCGGAACCAAAGTTTACGATAGCGCCTTTGCTCTTTTTTAATTCCGGATAAGCCGCTTTCATAAAATAAAAAGTAGCATATAATCCTGCATTAATTGATAGTGCCCAATCTTCATCGGTATGCTCTAAAATTGGTTTTTCAACTGAAGGATGAGCACAGTTAACCAAACCTGTGAGTTTTCCGAATCGCTCAACAGCTATTGCTACCGCCTCTTTTGCTACTGCCTCCTTCGAGATTTCGCCTTTCAAGAAAACAATTCTTTCAGGGTTCTCTTCTACTTTTTTCTTACCGGTTTCTTCATCAATATCTACCGCTACTACACTTGCTCCACGCTCCATCAATACAGATGTTATTGCACCACCTATTCCGGCTGCACCGCCTGTAACAATTACTACATCACCTTTTAAATTTCCCATTATATATATTTTTATGAATGCCTAAAACAAAGGCAGTTTGACTTATTTCGTAAATTGAATAGGGAAGAATACTCTTCTCGAATTTATCTTTACAAGCTTGAAGTTTACAAAAATATTGTGAACAAAAGACATTGATATATCACCGACAATCAACACAGTCATGTTGAATTATTCACACGACTAACAAAGCTAAAACAAAAACATCAGCCATTGAAGCACCATAGTTAGAATGAAAGATCTGCTAGGCTTCTGGCGACGGTAAATTATTGGGTAGTGGCAGATTACGTAATAGTTTCCTGTCAAACCGCTATGTTACGCTATGTTGTTTGAGTGGGCTACGAACCTTAAAATCTAATAATTTACCTGCCATTACCTTTTACAGGGAGTATCCCACAATCTGTGTAAGTAATTAATCAGGGGGTTCAAAGTCCGGAC
>CAYPPC010000421.1:0-2070 GCA_964412435.1 uncultured Paludibacter sp. | reverse complement strand
GCTGACGGAGCAACTCCGGGAACACGTCCAGATCGGGACGCTTATCCTCCTCAGAGCAACATTCACTCAGACCAACCGGCTCGAAACCCATTTCTGAAAGCTTAGCCCGCGCCTCGTTGATCCGGGCATCGCCCACTACAAGAAAAAAGGCCTGAGTCACCGATGAAGCAAGATACTGCTCAACAGCCTTATCCATACTCATGGCTACTTACCTTCACTGTCAATGATTTCAAGGCCGACCGTCACATTATCTTTCACCAGGCGCTTGAGATATTCTTTCAATGTCTCGGCATCCATGGCATCTATTTTTGCCAGCGCCTGATCAGACCCGCCGGCGTTATATGCCGCCTTCGCCAACTCCTCTATCCGCTTCTTAATGGCAGGATCTTCGTACCATTGGTACACATTGGAATCCATCTGCTCCAACTTCCTGCGAACCAAATCCGTATCGGGAAGCAACTTTCTGTACTTCCCTATAAAATGATCTACAAAGGAAGCCGTAAATCTTTCTTCATTCTCCAGACTCGCAAAGACTGACCCCTCCTCCAGATAGGCCAGCGCTTCATGGATATCCCCCTCCGTTGCCTGCGGACTGTTCAAAGTATCAAAACATTTTTTTGCCTTCTTGAACTCACTATCCTCAACACAACAGAGGATGGGCGTTTGATACCTGCGCGACCAGTCATTGGGATTCCTCGTACCGGTCTTCTTTTCCCACAGATCAAAGTGCTGCATTTTTTTCAAGCTTTTTTTATACTCTTCCGCTCTATGTCTTATTTCCTGATTGCTCTCCGTTCGCGAAAACACAAACATGGACTGTGGCAGTTTCAATCGCAGCTGTTCAATATCCTCTTCAGACAATTCTTCCAGATAAACCCGGTAAGCTTCAGCAAACAGTCCCTTTTCATTGTCCAGGAGATTCTTCAGTTCTTCATGTTTCTCTGTGAGAATCTCTTGAAAGGTGAGCGTTTCATTGGGTAGCAAATCCTCACCTTTGAAGATTTTCAATAAGAGCGTCACAATGGGACTCAGCACAGGGTTGTTATCCGAAACCACTTCATGGGAGAGGCGGAAAAAAGAAAGTCTTTCGCGCCAGGCTTGCATAATCTCCTCTCGGGATGATTTGGAAACAGAAAGAAGTCTGTTGCTTTGTTTTATAACAGAATAATCCACCAGCACCTTGCGGATTTCCTCTTCGCCCAATTCCTTTGTCCACAGAGAGGAATGCTCCACCGCCTCAAAGCGTTGGCGGATATCCCCGAGCATGGAACTCTCCGCTCCGATTTCTCCAGCCAAAGCAGGCAGGCGTCCCCCTTCAAAGCTTTTGAGAAACTTCCGCATGCCCTCCTGGCATTTTTCAATGGTCAACAGCGCCGCCAGGCGTTCACCCAGATCTGGAAGATCAGAGACACGGGAGCCCAGCTTGATCACTTGCTGGTGCGCTTCTTTGCCTTCTTTCTGCACTAGCTCCATAAAGGTATTGATGGGCTCAACCAGATCTTCATCCACGACTTCACACAAAGTCCAGAGCGGCAACCTCAAAGCACGCATTTTCTCCTGGATACGTCGTCCCGCATCGCCTGCCGAATTACAGGAATCTGCCGGGATACCCCATGCCCTCTCACAAAGATCGAAGAACGCCATCTCTTCGGGGGTCATCTTCACAATAAAAGTACTGCGTGGATTCTTGTTATTCAGACAGTCAGCAATCATCCGGGACAGATAATCCGCCTCCAAAGGCCCGCTTCCACTTTGAGCATCAACAAATCGATAGCTTTCATTTCCATATTCAGAAAGTAGAAAGCCCATTAGAAATGCATACAAATTGCTCGGCACAAAACCATAAGGATCCTGCAGATGCGTGTAAATATCACCGATGGCTATCTGACCATCTCTATCAAAGGCATTTTTAATTACCGCCTCCAGAGACTGTTTGATCCGGCAAATGGGAAGAGACTTCAGATGCTCCTGTTCCCAGTATTTCTCCACCTTCCACACTTCCGCCAGCGTATGCTTCTCAAGTTGGCTCACTACTCCTTTTGTTTGTTGTTCAATACCACATTGTGCCGA
>CAYPPC010000420.1:0-2076 GCA_964412435.1 uncultured Paludibacter sp. | reverse complement strand
CCCGCAAAAGTAGAATTATCGGAGGCTATAGCCACTACTTCTTTTTCAAAACCGATTTGTCCGGTTTATCAGAATGTGTCAACCGTTGGTGAAACAGACCCAGATGTCATTCAGGCCAATCTTGTTGCACAACTTACTGCACCAGTGAAATGGACTCAATCGGTTCAGAATATGATCGCCGATGGCGCCACAGAGTTCGTAGAAGTTGGCCCGGGTAACGTATTGCAGGGATTGATTACAAAAATCGATGACAGCATCGCCGTTTCGGGGATGCAGTAAATAGCAAAGAGCATTGGGCGTTGAGCAAAGAGTTCAAAAACTGCAATTAATGATTACTCCGCAGTCTAATTGTCTATTAGTCTCTTGTCGTCTGTATTGATTCCTGGCTCTTTTTGTCTGATTTAATCTTTCTTAGTAAAACTAATTTGTTAAAATTGAAAATAGAAAATACATTTGTCGCAGTATTAATCAAAAAACAACCGTATGAAAAAATTAGCTATCATTACTGTGCTCACGATTTGTAGCGCAGCCCTTTTTGCACAATATGACGGTCCCTCCGCACCTGATTATAAATTAATTGAACGAAATGTAAAAAACAACTCATCCAATTTCAATTATTCCGACCTGATGGAGCGATATGAACTGGGGGATTCAACCATGACGGTTGATAAGATGCGTCACCTTTATTTTGGTTACGTTTTTCAACCGGCCTACAATCCGGCAGACACTTCGCAATACAACGCCAAAATGGCAACTGTGTTAAACAAACAGCATTTCTCAAACCAGGATTATGACGATGTACTGCAATTTGCCGATGCCTTGCTGGAAGAAGATCCGTTTAATATGCGGGCTCTGAACGCCAAACTTTTGGTTTATGCACAGAAAAATAATGTGGATGCCTACAAAAAAACCGCTCAAAAAAGAAATATAGTGCAACGGGCTATTGTCAGTTCGGGTGATGGAATGGAGAAATCAACACCTTATTATGTGATAAAAGTATCGCACGAATATGATCTTTTGGGTTTCTTAGGCTTCAAATTCGGTGGTCAGGATAAAATTGAAAAAAATTGCAACTGCAATTCGCTGACACTTGCCCCCAACAGGTTTGGAGTGGATAAGATGTATTTCAATATTTCTCCTACTTTGGATTATGTTAAAAGAAAAGGAAGCGGAAAGATTTAAAATCCGGTTAAAAAGAAAATGATAGATAAAGGCAAAGACTAATTTCTTTGCCTTTATTGTTTTAATTCTTCATTCTGTATCGCATTTTTAAATTATCTTTATCTTTGTCATATAAATGATTGCAAATATGCAACTGCAACAAAAAATAGATCAACTATTTGTTGAGCAACTAAGTGATTGGGAACAACTAAAAGTTGCCGTAGAACAACTCGATCATGTAAAGGTAAAGGAGTTCAACTGGGGAAACGAGTTAAAGGTTAATGTACAATTTAATCCGGCACGGATTATATCGGCAGCGGCTAAGGTGGATAAGAACAGTATCGAAAAACGGCCGTGCTTCCTGTGCGAAGAAAACCGGCCAAATGTTCAGTCGGGGATACAATTTCTCAATAAATACATTATCCTTGTCAATCCTTTTCCCATACTGCATAAACATCTGACAATAGCTCTACATTCGCACGTTCCGCAACGTATCCGCCGGAAAGTGGGCGATATGTTGACACTCGCCGAACTCCTGCCCGATTACGTTGTTTTTTATAACGGCCCCAAATGCGGAGCGTCGGCTCCCGACCACTTTCATTTGCAGGCAGGATTGAAATCTCCGATTCTGATGACCGGAGAAAATGAACTTCGTTCGTGTCTGGTTATAGAAAACTCTTCGAAACAGGAAGTTGAAGATCGTTTCGAAGATGTTTATCAGTACCTGCACAGTTGTCAGCCCAATGAAGACGAACCTATGCTCAATCTCATTGCGTTTGTGGAAAACAACAATTACGTGTTACACATCTTTCCTCGTAAAGCTCATCGTCCAATGCAATTCTTCGAAGAAGGCAAAAGACAGCTACTCGTCAGCCCGGGAGCCATTGATATGGCGGGACTCATTATCACCGCCCG
>CAYPPC010000419.1:0-2082 GCA_964412435.1 uncultured Paludibacter sp. | reverse complement strand
ATAATCATGATGTTAGCATTGAAAACTGAATCAGGGGTATTCTCCAGCGGATATTTCAAAACTGTCAGAAGCGTGGCTGAGCTGATATTAGAAGATTGCTTCAGCACTGCTGTATCACCATCCATTAGATTCTGATTAGCCTCGCTGCTTAAAACATGCCTGTTTTCCGGAATTTTTAAGGTAAATTCAAAGAAATTGTTGGAATAAACACCCTCTTCAACAGCACCATAGTCAAAATTACGTGGTGTACTCTCTTTACTATTGCAAGAGAAAAAACCGATTGTGAAAGCCAAAAGAAACAAGGCGGCTGAATATTTCAGCCCTGATTTATTATTGAGACGCATAGGATTAAGTTTTTCTAAATTGTATTAACTACAAAATTAGTGATTTTTTTCGTATTTTTGTAGTTCAGACCAATATCTATTCATCGAATGCAGCTAAAGAATCTATCAATACTCAATTATAAGAACCTGGAGCAGGTTGATTTAGAGTTTCCGGCAAAAATTAATTGTATTGTCGGCAACAATGGAATGGGAAAAACCAACTTGCTGGATGCCATTTATTATCTGTCCTTCTGTAAAAGCCACTCCAACCCGACGGATAGCCAGAATATTAAACATGAAGCGGAGTTCATGATGATTCAGGGGAATTATCTGCTGCGGGAAAAAGATGAGCATATCTATTGCGGCATCAAACGCAGGCAAAAAAAGCAGTTTAAGCGCAATAAGAAGGATTATCAGCGTCTTGCCGATCATATTGGGCTGCTGCCATTGGTATTGATTTCGCCTAACGACGGCGCGTTGATTTCTGAAGGGAGTGATGAGCGTCGTAAGTTTATGGATGGTGTGATTTCACAGTACAACAATCAATACCTGCAGGCTTTGGTGCAATATAATCATGCTCTAAAGCAAAGAAATGCTCTGCTAAAAGAGGATATTATGCCTGATATCACACTTTTTGAGGTGTGGGAGGAACAAATGGCGCACCACGGGAACTATATTTTTGAAGAGAGAGTTCGTTTTCTAGAGAAATTTATTCCCCTTTTCCGTGAAAACTACAGCCACATATCAGAAGACAATGAGCTTGTTAATCTGGAATATAAGTCCCAGTTGAAAGAGGCTTCCCTGGCTGAAAAACTGGCGCAAAACCGGGAGCGTGACCGCATTATCGGCTTTTCAATGAATGGTATTCATAAAGATGATTTGGTGATGACGCTGGGTGATTTTCCCATCAAAAGAGTGGGTTCGCAGGGGCAAAACAAAACCTATTTAGTCTCATTGAAACTGGCTCAGTTCTACTTTTTGAAGAAAACGCACCAGGTTAACCCCATTCTGCTTTTGGATGATATTTTTGACAAACTGGATGAGAGTCGTGTAACGCGGATTGTGCAACTGGTTGCCAATGATGATTTTGGACAAATATTTATCACGGACACCAGCAAAAAGCGGTGGGAAGATATTTTACCCGGCATTAATCAAAGTTCAATGATTTTTGAACTGGTCGATGGTGCAGTTGTTAAAGCATAAAAAAACGCCTCCGGGAGCAATCTCAGAGGCGTTTCTTTAATTTCTGATGTTTTACAGAAGACTACAGTTGCTTTGCAGCAAAAGTGTCTCCTTGTCTGATATCACCGGTACGGTATCCCAGCATAAACCAGCGCATTCTCTGCTCTGATGTTCCGTGGGTAAATGAGTCCGGCACGGCGTATCCCTGCGCCTGCTTTTGAAGGGTGTCGTCACCAACAGCGTGTGCTGCCTGCATAGCCGATTCAATATCTCCAATTTCGAGCTGAATGGTGCCGTTTTTCACAGCATGGTGCACCCATAGACCGGCATAAAAGTCAGCCTGAAGCTCCAAACGCACATTTAATTCATTGTACTGTTTTTGTGAAACCCGGCCGCGATACTGATTCATCTGATCAATTGTACCAAGCAGTCGCTGCACGTGATGCCCCACTTCATGCGCCGTTACATAGGCAATAGCCAATTCTCCCGGTGCCCCAAATTGGCTGGCAAGGGTGTGGAAAAAGTTCAGATCAATATAAACTTTGTCATCACCCGGGCAGTAAAACGGCCCGACCTG
>CAYPPC010000418.1:0-2088 GCA_964412435.1 uncultured Paludibacter sp. | reverse complement strand
GCTTGTTGTAACCTGCGATATGCCCTTAATCACTCCTGCGATTTTGCAGTTTATGCTCGATAATAGAGAAGCATATGAGCTTGTCGGATGGAGCAACAGCCGTTACAGTGCCAATTTTCCGCTCTTGTTGTCGCGAAATGTTTTACCTGCTTTGGAAAAAAATATTGCTGCGAAAAAATATAAGGTGAAACTCCTTTTTGAAAACACACGGTCAACACGTATTGAAACACCCCCGCAATGGGAGTCTGCTTTTGTAAATATAAATACACAAGAAGATTATAGTACAAATTTGACTTAGAATTAGATTGGGTGGGAGAAATGCATCTCAAACGAGATATAACACATTTGAACCCTATAGATTAATCATTAACCTTGAAGTACCCTGTTGAAAACCGAAAAGAGTATTTCCCGGTTGACTTCAGTTCAACAGCAGGTTTAAGACCTGTGTTGGCTTTCCAAATAAAAATTGATAATTGCAATAAATAATAAAACTACATTGAATTATGGTTAAATCGTTGCTAAAGAAAAAGAAGTACTTCCTGCAGACCGAAGAAACCGGTCGAAGAGCGTGGGAAGATTTTTACAGAAAACGCTGGCAACACGATAAAGTGGTACGTTCGACCCATGGTGTGAACTGTACAGGATCGTGTTCATGGAAAATTTTTGTAAAAAAAGGAATTGTTACCTGGGAAATTCAGCAGACGGACTACCCGCAAAATCGTCCGGATGTTCCCAATCATGAACCGCGCGGATGCCCGCGTGGCGCTAGTTACTCCTGGTATTTGTATAACTCGGGACGGGTAAAACACCCGATGATCCGACATGAAATGCTGGAGTCTTATTTGAAAAAGAAAGAGCAATACAAGGATCCGGTATTAGCCTGGGGCGCTTTGATGAATGATAAAGAGGCTTCGCAAAACTATAAATCGGTGCGTGGTTTAGGTGGGTTTGTTCGTTTGGATTGGAACCTCGCACAGGAAATTATCGCTGCAGCAAATATCTACACCATCAAAAAGTATGGACCGGATCGCCTGGCCGGGTTTACGCCTATTCCGGCTTTCTCCATGGTTTCTTACGCTTCCGGCTCGCGCTATCTTAGCCTGCTGGGAGGTACCATGCTCAGTTTCTATGATTTCTACTGCGACTTGCCACCAGCATCACCGCAAACCTGGGGCGAGCAAACGGATGTGCCGGAAAGTGCAGACTGGTACAACTCCTCCTATATTATGTTGTGGGGATCCAACGTGCCGGTAACCCGTACGCCTGACTCGCCTTTCATGACTCAGGTGCGCTATAAAGGAACCAAAGTGGTGACTATTTCGCCGGATTATAGCGACGCAACAAAATTTGCCGACATCTGGCTTAACCCCAAACAGGGTACCGACTCTGCTTTGGGAATGGCGATGGGGCACGTTGTGCTGAAAGAGTTTTTCGTAGATAAAAAAACACCTTATTTTGATTCCTACGTTCGTAAATACTCCGATTTGCCTTTCTTAGTAAAATTAGAAGAGCTTGAAGAGGGCGGTTACCGCACCGGAATGATGCTGCGTGCTTCAGATTTTGAAGATCAATTAGGTATTGAGAAGCAGGCTGAATGGCATCCCGTTGTATTAGATGAAAACAGTGGTGAGAAAGTGATTCCAAACGGAGTTATCGGTTCGCGCTGGGATGGTTCGGGTAAATGGAATTTGAGAAATGAGGATGTACGAACCGGCAAAGAGTTTACACCAATGCTCTCTGTGCAGGATACGAAAGATGATGTAGTAGAGGTTGCTTTCCCTTATTTTGGTGGGGAAGTGTATAAGAACCCCTATTTTGCTGCATCAACACATGATGAAGTACAAATTAGAAAACTGCCTGTGAAGAAATTCAAAAGCAGGTTGGCCGGAAATTGTACCTGAAAATTACTTCAGACAACGGCCTGTATAATTTTCCCGACATTACGAGCCTTATTGATGATTATAACAAACTGAAACTGAGAAGGGTTGTACAAAGCTGGAAAATTAAATCCCTTCCCAAGGTTGTCACCCACAACCTTATTGATGACAAACACATCGCCTTTGCGCAGCATGTATTCCTCGCCGTCCA
>CAYPPC010000417.1:0-2089 GCA_964412435.1 uncultured Paludibacter sp. | reverse complement strand
AAAAAGGGACGTCGATTACTATCTGAAACGTAAGATATTTCTTTGTAAAATTCATTTTCGTAAGCATTAATAAAGCCTTTAATTTTAATGTTATTATCAATAATTTCTGGGTTAGGAACGTGAAAAGAAAAAGTTTTTGACAAAGGTATATATTTTGAATAATAATCATAAAATTTTATTAATTCTTCTTCTAGATTATCTTCATTTGTATGCTTTGAAACGTCAATATGTAACCCAATTTTATGACCATACTGATGAATCAGTTTCAAGATATTAATAACATCATTATCAAGTAAATTATATAAACGGTTATTGGGCATAACAAACCAAGTGGAACAAATACCTAATTCATGTTCTATCTTCGCCATTTGAAGCGCCCCATAAATGTCAATATCAATATCATGGCGTAAAATAATAAATGGTTCTTTTTTAATAACTGAATCGAAGTAAATAAAATCGTAATTTTTTTTCTTTAAATCATTAAGTATTAGTTTATAATTCTCATATGTGAAATTCATGATATTACCTCCTCAATTTTTGCTAATCTGATTCTATTTAATTTTTCGAAATCAACTATTTTAACAATAATTTTATTTTTGTCAAATGACATTATTGTATTAGTTATTTCATTTTTATTGGATTTCATTATAATAGCATAATCAGAAATATTTAATTCATTATCAGAAGTAGATACAGTTGTTAAAATAGGTGTTTTCAAGGCTAATGCCTCACTGTATACAACTGGAAATCCTTCATATTTAGATGTTATTATTAATGAATCAGCATTTTTAAGATAAGGGTATGGATTCTTTACCTCACCTAACAAAATAATGTTATTCTCCATTTTTAATTTTTTTATTTGATTTTCATACCTACTTTTGTCTTTTCCATCACCTATAATAAACAATTCTATATTATTATTATTAAGGTAAGCATCAGCAAAACTATCAATTAATAGACTAATTTGTTTAGACTCTTCTTCTAATCTTCCAATGAATATAAATTTAGTTTTCTCCGAAAATTTATAAGGTAATGTTTCTTCCGAACTGGAAATCACTTCTTTTATGGGAAATATATTATTAATTACTTTTATTTTATTATTATATTTAGGATAAATTTTTTTTAAATCTCGAGCGCTTTCATTTGATACTAATATTAAATGTTTGAATTTGTTTATTTTTAACGAATTGAAAAATGATTTAATTTTCAATTTGTCTTTTTCGAATAATTCATAATAATTAGTATGAATATATAGAGAATTGTTTTTAGAAGAGGCAATAGCTAATCTTGCTCCTATCAATGAATATGTAGCATAACTACAGGAAAAATGATATTTACGATAATTTCTAATAATCCACAAATATCTCTTGATTAAATTAAAAAACTTTCTCAAAACAAGATTCTTATGTTTGAATGGACGATATTCGGTTATTAATATTTTGCTATCTAACTCAGTTAACAATGAGCCTTCTTTATTTTCTAAAACTAGAGTGACATCATATTTATTAACCAAGTTATTTAACAACGAAACCAAGGATTTTTCCATTCCACCAATTTTTAAATCTTTGCTAAAAAATATTATTTTTTTCATATCCATTATATTTTCCTTTACTTATTTTTTATATGTTTCTCGTACTCATCACAAATCTTACTTGCTTTCCCAACTTTAATAATATTCCCTTTTTCAATCCATACTACTTTGGTACAAATATTTTGAATTGCAACTAAAGAATGCGAAACATACAAAACAGTGGTTCCACCATTTATCATTTCCATCATTTTGGCTTCGCTTTTAGACTGAAAGCCAATATCCCCTACAGACAAAATCTCATCGACTATTAATATCTCAGGATCAACTATTGTCGCTATGGAAAATGCAAGTCTAGCAACCATACCAGAAGAAAAATTTTGAACTGGTACTTCTAAGAATTCTTTTAGTTCTGAAAATTCTACTATCTCATCAAACTTCGAATCTATTAAGTCTTTGTTGTATCCCATTACAGCACCATTTAAATAAATGTTTTCTCTTGCTGTTAATTGTGGATCAAAACCGGCCCCAAGTTCAATCATCGGGCAAATATTACCATAA
>CAYPPC010000416.1:0-2095 GCA_964412435.1 uncultured Paludibacter sp. | reverse complement strand
TCACGATAAATATTGGTTACAGGTACTTCTGAGGTAGGAATCAGATAGAGATCATCTGTCTGGCAGTGATACATCTGTCCCTCTTTGTCAGGCAACTGTCCGGTACCAAATCCGGAGGCTGAGTTAACCAGATAAGGCGGCTGCACCTCCACATAACCTGCTTTCTGGGCTTCATCCAGGAAGAAGTTGATTAAAGCACGCTGCAGACGGGCACCTTTCCCTTTATAAACCGGGAAACCGGCTCCGGTAATTTTCACTCCCAGTTCAAAATCGATAATTTCATATTTTTTTGCCAGATCCCAGTGCGGCATGGCATTCTCACCCAGCTCCGGCATAGAGCCGCCACTGCGTTCAACAGCGTTGTCTTCAGCTGAGTTTCCTTCAGGTACAGAGTCGTGCGGTAAGTTAGGCACCAGCACCAGCAGGTCATTCAGTTGTTGCTCGGCAGCGCTCAGTTTCTCATTCAGCTCCCTGATACTCTCTTTCAACTCACCGGTTTTCTCTTTCGCCCGGTTAGCCTCCTCTTGCTTGCCCGATTGAAACAGTTTTCCAATCTCACGAGAGAGGTTATTCATCTCTGCTTGTTCGCTATCCGCTGCAGCCTGAGTTGATTTCCGAAGGTTATCCAGCTCAATGATCTGATTGATAATCTCTTCAGCATTAGCCAGGTGTTTTTTCTCCAGGCGTTTTATTACATCCGCCGTATTATCTGTAATCTGTTTAATAGTCAACATAGTGGTATCTGTCTCTCTGTTATATTAATGTTCTCTTTTTTTAATTTGAAGTTGCAAAGTTAGTAAAAAATTGGTGCTTAAGCGATTAATTCTTATAAAAAATCTCCTGCACAAGGGTATGAGCAGGAGATTAAATATCTGTAGCGCCTGCCTGCAGGCTTCAGGATATGAAAATTACACTTCGAATTTTTCGATCAGATCCATACCGATCTTCAATGAATCTTCGTTCATCGGAATCAGATGGTGGTGACGCTCGGGAAGTGATTTCTCCAAACCTTTAATTACATTCTCAATTTTTACGATTGGACGGATTTTCAGGAAACCACCCAGAATCAACATATTCAGCGTGCGCACCATGTCATTTTTGTAGGCATATTCGGTAGCATCCACTTTATAGATATTGATATCTTTTCTGCTTGGCATTCTTTTGAAACCGTTGCTGTCAAAGATAAGCGTTCCGCCCTCTTTCACCTTGCTCTCAAACTTATCGAGTGAGGGCTGGTTAAGCACGATTACAGTGTCATACTGATTCAGAATGGGTGAACTGATGCTGTCTTCGCTCAAAATAATCGTAACGTTAGCTGTTCCGCCTCGCTGTTCAGGTCCGTAGGAAGGGAACCAGGTCACTTCCTGACCCTGCATCAGGCCGGAATAGACCAAAATTTTACCCATCGACAAAACCCCTTGTCCGCCAAATCCTGATATTAATATTTCTTCTTTCATTTCTTTCTGGTTTACAATAATTAGCTTGAATTGATTAATTGATTTTTCGCTTTTCTGCAGGATTATTCATTCTTCAGATCTCCCAGCGGATATTCGGGGAACATATTTTCAACCATCCAGTCATTGGAAGCCTCAGGAGTCATTTTCCATCCTGAACTACAGGTTGAAACAACCTCAACAATCGATGTGCCTTTTTTATTCAGCGTATTTTCGAAAGCTTTCTTCAGCGCACGTTTGGTGCGTCGCACACCGGCCACATTATGAACAGACTGACGGGTCACATAGCAGGTACCAGGCAATTTAGCCAGCAGGTCAGTAATGTTCAGCGGGTGTCCGTTGAGTGCCACATCACGGCCATTGGGCGACGTAGCTGTTTTCATATCAATCAGAGTCGTTGGTGCCATCTGACCACCGGTCATACCATAAATACCGTTGTTGATAAAGACAATGGTGATATTTTCACCGCGGTTGGCAGCATGAATAGTCTCTGCCGTACCGATAGCAGCCAGGTCACCGTCACCCTGATAGGTAAATACCATATTCTCGGGTAACAGCCTGCTGATAGCCGTGGCCACAGCCGGAGCACGTCCGTGAGCGGCTTCCTGCCAGTCGATATCAATATATTTATAGGCAAATAC
>CAYPPC010000415.1:0-2096 GCA_964412435.1 uncultured Paludibacter sp. | reverse complement strand
CAAACGAGTTGATTACCTTATATCCACTGACCGTTATATAACTGCTGAAGAAAAGGTAAGGCTTGAAGGAATACAGAGGGATAAGGCAGGGCTAATAGAACCATCACCCATACCTGAGATAACAGAGCCTGTGGAAGAAACAAGCCAAGAAATGACACAGGATACTACAGAAGAAACTATTCTTATTCCCTATAGTAAAGGTGATACCATATATTTAGAAAATGGTACACCTTTTTTAATTGAAGAAATTACGGATTATAGGGTAACCCTTCGTGATCCATCTTTGCTTTATCCAATACTTAGGGCGGAAAGCAGGGAGAGCCTTTTACAGCTTTTAGACCGTTATCCCCAATCAGATGTACCGCAGGAAAAGGCTGAAAACTTTCGTATCACTGATGAAGATTTAGGACAAGGAAGTAAAAGAGAAAAGTTTGCAGGAAATATAAATGCCATTAGCACCTTACAGACCATTGAAAGGGAAAATCGTTCTGCAACAAAAGAAGAACAAGAAATTTTATCAAAGTATGTTGGCTGGGGAGGTTTATCTGAAGTCTTTGATAAGGACAATAGTAGTTTTGCTAGTGAATATGCACAGCTAAAATCCTTACTATCTGAAGATGAGTATAGTATGGCAAGGGCATCTACCTTAAATGCCCATTATACGAGTCCTATAGTTATTAAAGCTATGTATGATGCAGTGGATAGGATGGGATTTACAAGGGGGAATATATTAGAGCCTTCCTGTGGAATTGGGAGTTTTTTTGGTATGCTCCCTGATAGTATGCAAAATTCCAATCTATACGGAATTGAATTAGATAGCCTTACAGGAAGAATTGCAAAACAGCTTTACCCCAATGCCCATATATCTATAAATGGATTTGAAAAGACAGAACTACCTGATAGTTTTTTTGACCTTGCTATTGGAAATGTACCCTTTGGTAACTACAAGTTAAATGAAAAGAAATATGATAATCTTAACTTCCTCATACATGACCACTTCTTTGCAAAGGCGTTAAATAAAGTCCGTCCCGGAGGGGTAGTTGCCTTTATCACTTCAAAGGGAACAATGGATAAGCAAAGTCCTGATGTACGCAGATACCTTGCCCAGAGGGCTGAATTACTAGGTGCAATTAGGCTGCCTAACAATGCCTTTAAAAATGCAGGTGCAGAGGTTACCAGCGATATTATCTTCCTACAAAAAAGAGACAGACCCATTGATATGGATAGGGATTGGATTCATCTTGGTACCGATGAAGATGGTATTATCCTAAATAGTTACTTTACTGAACATCCTGAGATGATTCTAGGAAAAATGGAGATGAAAAGCGGACCCTTTGGAATGGAAAGCACTTGTACACCCCTTCCTGATACTGACCTTTCAGAACAGCTAAAGGTGGCTATCCAAAACATTGAAGGTAGCATATCAGAAATAGATATACCTGACATGGAATTAGATACTGATACATCCATCCCTGCTGACCCAACAGTTAAGAACTTTTCCTATACCCTTGTAGACGGTGAAATATACTACCGTGAAAATTCCCGTATGATAAAGCCAAATACCAATGAGACAGCTAAGGAAAGAATTAGGGGAATGGTAGGGCTAAGGGAGTGTGTAGATAATCTTATACGGTACCAGCTTGAGGATTACAGTGAGGAAACCATTAAAGAGGAACAAGAAACCCTTAATCGACTTTATGACAGTTTTACTGAAAAATATGGACTCATTAACAGCCGTGGTAATAGCCTTGCCTTTAGTGATGATAACTCCTATTATCTCCTTTGTTCCCTTGAAGATGTAGACGAAAATGGCAATCTAAAAGCCAAGGCAGATATGTTTACTAAGCGTACCATTAAAAAGCGTACATCTGTCCATTCAGTAGATACTGCAAGCGAGGCATTAGCACTATCCATAGCTGAAAAAGCAAGGGTAGATATGGCATATATGAGTAGGCTAACAGGACTTAATGAAGAAGAACTTGTCAATGATCTAAGAGGGGTTATCTTCCCTCTACCTACTCCCCTTGATAATGACAGCCCTATAAATTATGTTACAGCAGATGAATATCTTTCTGGTAATGTAAGGGAAAAACTCC
>CAYPPC010000414.1:0-2102 GCA_964412435.1 uncultured Paludibacter sp. | reverse complement strand
GTACCTCTTACGCGTACGGTTACTTTATGCCTGGTATTTTCTTTTATTGAAATGTTTTGCGCAACATGATATTGAATTTCCCAGAAATTGGGAATAGCTTGAGGGTTTGTTACAACCAGTACTCCACCCTCAACGTAAGGCTGAACGTCTCCGCCAACCCATCCTGTAAATGGGTCTGTTGAAAAATCAATACCTCCATCATGTACTGTCTCAGTGGCGTCCGGATCAATTTCTATTTCCCTGTCGGCAATCAAACTCTCCAAATACTTTTTGTTCTGTTGTGCATGCCAGACAAGCGTATGTCCATATATATCAATTCCTTCAGCTTGTGCTGCGGCAACAAATTGTATTATTTGTCCAAAATCCATTGACCCGTCGTCACCTACAACAGAGGCATACTTCATAGCATTACCGGCTGTAACACGATCAAAGTTTGAGTTTATCGCGCGATAAGATAATCCCAGTTTGTTATAATCGCTTACAGTTACACCTGCACCAAGCTTAAAGTTTGGATAAGTAGATCTGTCTATATAAGTTTTTAGTGCATCATATTCGCCTAAATATCCAATTTGGGCAATGGACTCAGGCTCTTCTACTTCATAAAACTGAGTTGCTTTATCTACGCATGCATTTAAAACAACCAGAAGTAAAAGTGCAATCCATATTATATTTACTTTGTTTCTCATTTTGCTTACTTGTTTAAAGTTTAAATCAAATCGTTATTTTAGAACCGAAGTGAACCATTCTGGCTTTACACCTCTGTCCCTAACTACCAAAGTATCTGTTATGGCAAATTGTGTATCACCATAATCAATAGAGTACTCTAAATATATTACATCTCTGTCTTCCTCTCCCCAGCTGTTTTTATCACCTTTCGATACAAATTCACCTGAGCCACTAACCGTTACACCGGGTGTGTCTGACGAGACAGAACACTTGCTGTTATTATCAAATGTCAATAATAGAGTGCTTGTACGTGCAAAGTTATCCATATCTCTTGTTTCATGCTCCCATGCAATAGTGCTTAAAGAGCGTGTTGATATGGTGTTAATAACTTCATTATTCTCAATTTCCTCGGTATGTCTGTTGATTACTCCTTCGCTGGCACCTGAGATTACATCTTTTCCTCTACGCAGATAGTTAGCATCATATTTGTTGATGTATTTCACAGCATAAAGAATATAATCCTTGGGCTCTACATCCCAGTCAGCACTAACACCGCGTTTCGGATCATCTACTAACGGTTCTCCCGACAGGATTGAATCAGCGTTTTCCACATTCGTCATTCTCACCGGAATCACATATGTTGTTTCAAGCGATTTAGCATCTTCGAAAAATGCATCACTAAGCTGAACTGTTACACCACCTAATATTTTACCTTTTTCTATTACTATCTTATCAGAAGAAAGCGTGTAATAGTTTGAAGGCATAGGAACGATATCCTCTTCGGTTTCTTCGAACATAAGATTGTCGCATAGGGAATTATCTACCCTGATTCCTATTTCAACATCCTTTTTGTTAGAATAAACTCCTCCCATGGTAGCCATGATTTGACATTTATATTCATTATCCAGACTGGTGTCAAATATATCCTCACCAAGAACTATCGTGCGTATCGGTGTTTGATATGCAAAATAGACAGCTGAGTATTCAAAATCAGGAAAATCCCATTTTCCGTTTTCACAGGCAGTAAACAGCCCGGCTATAATTACCGCCAATAGCGTTATTTTAATTTCCTTTCTCATATCTTACTTCTTTTAAGAATTCATATGTTATTACCATCCTTTGTTTTGGACTAAGTTACTAAACTTTACTACTTCATCATATGGTATAGGACCGTGATACATATAATCACTATACGCACGTCTTTCAACTTGGTCTATAATGGTGTGGTTATTACCAGTTATACTCATTCCTTTTGCAAGTTCCGTAATATCCTTTTTCCAACGACGTAAATCCCAGAATCTAAACCCTTCAAAGCAAAGCTCAATTCTTCTTTCGTTATGAATTAGTTCTCTCATTTTTTCCTTATCGCTCTTTACTTGTTCAAGGTAAAAGTCTGTGCTAGTAACACCTATTCCGGCTCTCTGTCTGATAGCTTT
>CAYPPC010000413.1:0-2112 GCA_964412435.1 uncultured Paludibacter sp. | reverse complement strand
TTATCAAAGAATTCAATTCTTTGAGCGGTCAACATATTTCAGGCATTGACAATAATGGTATAATGGAGTGAGGAGATATAAAGTTTGTGATGCCAATTATACAAGATATTGTCGTTTATAAAGAAAACTTATGACTGAGAAAGAGAAAGCAGCCCGGGGTTTACTGTACAATCCCAATAAAAATGAAGCACTTTTGGCTGAAATCAATGCCTGCAAACAGCGCTGCTTCGAATACAATCAAACAGCACCCAATAAAACCGTAGAACGTGATGAACTGATTCGCCAGATTATTGGAAAAACCAAGAGTAACCTAACCATTGTGTCACCATTTTTCTGTGATTATGGCAGCCATATCGAAATCGGTGAAAACTTCTACGCCAATCACAATTTAGTGCTTTTAGATGGCGCTAAAATCACCTTCGGCGACAATGTTTTTATCGGCCCCAACTGTTGTCTCTCTACCGCAGGACATCCTATCGACCGGCAACAAAGAGATGAGGGTCTGGAATTTGCCTATCCGATAACTATTGGCAACAGCGTGTGGATTGGTGCCAATGTGGTTATTTTACCTGGTGTAAGTATTGGCGACAACACGGTTATTGGTGCCGGAAGCGTTGTTACCCGCGATATTCCGGCAAACGTTATCGCTGTGGGTAATCCCTGTAAAGTTCTTCGTGAAATCAGTGAGCGAGACCGGGTGAAGTATGGGTGAAATCCAGCTCTATATTCCGAATTTTCTGTATATTTGTGACTTAAAACAAGGGTAATTATGACGAAAAACAGAAATATAGTCGTTTCAGAGACAGAAATAACTGTATCACAATTTAACAATAATGATTATATCTCATTGACGGATATTGCACGACACAAGGACTCTTTCCATACAGATACCATCATTCAGAATTGGATGAGAAACCGAAACACCATTGAATTATTGGGATTTTGGGAAACAATTTACAATCCGAATTTTAACCCCTCGAATTCGAGGGGTTTAGAAAGCAATCCGGATTAAACAGTTTTGTACTAACTCCTAAACGATGGATTAAAAACACCAATGCTATTGGGATCATATCAAAAGCTGGTCGATATGGAGGTACTTTCGCTCACAAAGACATTGCTCTTGAATTTGCTTCCTGGATTTCTATTGAATTTAAATTGTATGTTATAAAAGAATTTCAACGCCTGAAAGATGAAGAAAATGATCGCTTAAAATTAGAATGGAATTTACAACGTACATTAGCCAAAGTGAATTACCAAATACACACCGATGCAATTAAAGAGAACCTAATACCGAAAACGATTACAAAACAACAGGCAAACTTTGTTTATGCCAATGAAGCTGATTTGCTGAATGTTGCTCTTTTTGGAATAACTGCAAAAGAGTGGCGCGATAAAAACCTTAATAAAAGCGGAAACATCAGAGACTCTGCCACTTTGGAACAGTTGGTGGTTTTGAGCAATATGGAGAGTATCAATGCCTTATTAATCCGACAAAACTTATCCCAAAGTGAAAGGCTTATTCAGCTTAATAAGGTTGCTATCACACAAATGAACTCCTTACTTGAGAGTAGCTCGATGAAAAAACTAAAATAAATTCAACACAATTCAAAGCAAATAAATCTCAATGAAAAACAGTAATTCTATACGGCTTTGGCATAATTGAAACTGCCAATCAGGTTTACAACATCAATTTTTATACTATTTTTCTAATTTCAGAAGGTTTTGTTGCGTGCTTTTTAGATAAAAATCAGCTCAACTTAAAAAATACTAGACCGTTCTCTTTACGCGTTAAAATACTGCATCGTAACGCAATGCAGTGAGCCGTGCTGGCGTATGAGTGCACGACAATCTACTCCAACAATTTCCCGGTCGGGGAAAGCTTTTTGAAGTTGCGCTTTAGCAATTTCATCTTTGGGCGATTCATAGGTTGGCATCAGAACGACCTCATTCATTATCAGAAAATTAGCATACGTTGCCGGTAGTCGTTCGTCATTTTCGTCATAAACCGCATCAGCCATCGGCAGCGGAATCAATTTGTAGGGCGTCTCACCATCCTTTTGGCGAAAAGCCTGCAGCTCCTCTTCCATCTTTTTCAATTCGGTATAATGCTCA
>CAYPPC010000412.1:0-2124 GCA_964412435.1 uncultured Paludibacter sp. | reverse complement strand
TATCACCACGGTGAATGGCAGCAACACAGCCTTCAGTTCACGGAAAGAGAGCCAGAGCATAATAAACATAAAGAGTAATCCGAGCGGCAGCAGCACCATAATATCCCGGCTGATTTTCCGGTTGGCATCGTCGCGCAGGTAGGGTTGCCCGGTCACATACACCTGCTCTTTGCCGGGATGATCAGCAATAACCCCCATCACATAATCCATCAGTTCATTGTCATTCGCCACTTTATTGGAGGTAATCATAATTAGCGCATAGCGAAAATCTTCAGAAACCACCAGCCCGCTGACCAGTTTATTCTGAAGGATATTTTCTCTCAGAGTTTCTCGCTCCGCCTCATTTTCCGGCAGAAAAAGCACCACCGGATCAACCAGCATAGCACCTTCTTCCGAGCGGATATCTTTCGCCTCAAAGAGGGAAAAGACACTGCCAATATACTCGCTGTCCGCAAAAGCTTCACTCAAATCAGCAATGCGGTTCAAGGTCTCATTTTGCAAAACATCCTCCGCCTCAATCACCAGCAACAACATTTCATCACTGCCAAAAACATCGGCAATCATCTTCGTATTTTGCCGTGAAAGCATCTCTTCCGGCAGGTACGATTCCAGGTCAGGGTTGATTGTAATATTAAATAGTTGAATCGCCGAAAAGATAACGATCAGCAATGTGGCCGAAATAATCCACCAGCGATAACGAATAACAAACATTGATTTCTTCATGATAAATCCTATTCTCCGCCTCCCGAAGGAAGGCTTTATTGTACTTATATTATTTCCTGATAATTTTCAATTAAAACATCACTTTCAGCTCCATAAAGGCACCGCTTAACACCTGTTTCGAATAGCCGAAAAGCGATCCCTCTTCACCATACATATAATTGGCACCGGCCGAAACCGAAAGTGCATCATTTATTTTGTATAGCAATTTAGGCCGCCACAGAAGCTCCCGGGAGGTGAGATTGTAGTAGGTCGTCATTTCTGCCTGCACGGTTTCATAGGCAAAAGTGCCCTGCACTGTGAGCGCCAGTGCATGATTCAGTTTCTCCTGCTGATTAAATATTTTGCGGTTAAACATGCGGCTCTCATACTCCGCCATCTCATGCGCAAATGAAGTTATCTGCAACAAATTTTCCAAAACCGGTTTTTCCAGACTCTCATAATCAGTGACGGCCTTGCCGATATACTGTCCGATAAAGATAAAATCGCCCCACATTCGCTCCAGACCAAACACATAGCTGAAGTCCGGTTTCGGAACATACATTCTATCTGTTTTGTTACGGGTCATATTATAGGCTGCCTCTCCCTTCACAATCCAACTGCCTGTCGGCATGGCAAAATCAAAACCGAAACTATTTTTCAGATAAGATTTCGGTCTGTAATTAATTTGTACAGGTGACGCCGGGTCGAGCAGGTTAAGCTTAAAATCTTCCATATCAAATCCGTGGAAAGGATCATAGCCGGAAAAGAAAGAGAGTGCAAAACTGATTGCAGGCAGTTCAAAATTGAGGCGAGCTCCCACACTTCCGTTTTCCAGTTTGCGTTCAGGCAATTCCATCTCATTGAAAATTACCCCCACATCAAAATCGGGCATCAATCCGGCCGGAAGGCCCTCAATATCGATATTGGGTGAAAGATCAAAAAGATCGAAGCGATAGTTGGAAGGTTTATAATAAGGTACTGCTATCAGATCCAGCTCCACCGATGGCACCAGGCGGTACTTCATCCTCATCAGCAGATTTGACATACGCTGATCATCGGGCTCGCCACTCAGAAAAAACAGATCATTCGGGGTGATGTTGTTGGTCGGATTAAATCCATCCGTTCTGCCCCAGGCAACAATCTGATTACCAAAAGTGACATCCAGCTTTTCGCTGCTGTAACCCGCATAAAGCTCTTTGACATCTACTATGGTTTGACTCTCGTTGAAAAACATGCCGCCACGAAACCGCAGATCCGACTTAAGAATCACGTTGGGCCGGCTAAACTGAGGTTGCAGGGCGATCTCACCAAAAGCATTGGCCAGATCAAAAGCTTTACCTCCGCCAAAAAGAGAACCACGCACATAGCCATGCCAGCTCAGCGGTGAATTTCCGCCGCCGGAGGTGAAGCTGCTCTCTCCCG
>CAYPPC010000411.1:0-2131 GCA_964412435.1 uncultured Paludibacter sp. | reverse complement strand
CAAAAGTACCGGCAGAACGAACCAACGATGCTCCCTGGCCCGGGCGCAGCTCAATGTTATGAACTACAGTACCCAGCGGAATGTCTTGCAGCAATAATGCATTTCCTACTTCCGGTGCAGCACCTGCTCCGGAGTTAACTACTTGACCTACTTGCAAGCCATTCGGTGCAAGAATGTAACGTTTTTCGCCATCAGCATAATAAAGCAAAGCAATACGAGCCGAGCGATTCGGGTCGTATTCAATAGCTTTAACTGTAGCCGGTACACCGTCCTTGTTACGTTTAAAGTCAATTACTCTATATTTTCTCTTGTGACCACCACCCAGCTGGCGCATAGTCATGCGACCCTGATTGTTGCGTCCGCCACTTTTTTCATTGGCTCCTGTCAGAAGAGATTTCTCTGGTACACTCTTAGTAATTGTATCAAATGCACCAATAATCTTGTGTCTCTGCCCCGGTGTAGTGGGCTTTAATTTACGTACAGCCATTTATATAATATTTGTTTTTTATTTTCAAGTGATCCTGATCCGGGATGTTGGTTTTCACAACAAACATCCCGGCCGGATTACTCTATTTTTTATATATTGCTATAAAAATCAATTGTATCACCATCTTTCAAAGTAACAATCGCTTTCTTGTAAGCACTGGTTGCGCCTCTCTGCATTCCGCTACGTGTGTAACGAACGCGTTTTTTAGGAGCTACGATCATGGTGTTTACATCTGTAACTGTTACGTTATACATGGCTTCTACAGCTTTTTTAATCTCAATTTTATTTGCAGTTCTAGCTACTTTAAAGCCATAACGATTCAGCTCTTCTCCGAGCTCAGTCATCTTCTCTGTAATGATTGGTTTTATGATAATTGACATAAATATTCCTCCTTATGCTTTAAAAATATTCTCTAATGCAGCAACCGATTCTTCGGTAAACACTAAATTGCTCGCATACACGATTGGATATGTGCTTAATTCTGAAACAGTTACAACGTTCACACCCTGCAAATTACGAGCCGACAAATATACGTTTTTATTTCCACTTGGCAAAATGAAAAGCGGCTTTTTATCAGCTAGTTGCAAATTATTTAACATTGCCACGAAATCTTTAGTCTTTGGCGCTTCAAAATCAAGCTGGTTCAACACTACAATAGCGTTGTTCTGAGCTTTGTATGAAAGTGCTGATTTACGTGCCAGTTGTTTTACTTTTTTGTTAAGTTTGAAGCTATAGTCACGTGGTTTCGGGCCAAATGCACGACCTCCGCCTACGCGAACTGGTGATTTGATATCGCCCGGACGAGCGCCACCACTACCTTTTTGACGACCCAGTTTACGTGTTGAACCGGCTCTTTCGCTTCTGCTTTTAACTTTATGAGTTCCCTGACGTTTGTTTGCCAAATACTGCTTAACATCTAAATAAATAGCATGGTCATTTGGCTCAATACCGAAAACAGTGGCATCTAATGCTACTTTAGCTCCGGTTTCTTTTCCTTGTATGTCTAAAATATTCAGTTCCATGTTTATTTATAGATGATAACGTTTGAGTTTTTAGCACCGGGTACAGAACCTTTTACTACGAGCAGGTTGTGCTCCGGAATTACTTTTAATACAATCAAGTTTTGAACGGTTACGCGCTCGTTACCAAGCTGACCACCCATCTTTTTTCCTTTGAAAATACGTGAAGGAGTGGCTGACATACCAATTGAACCCGGCTTGCGGTTTACGCCACCGTGTCCGTGCGATGTTTCACCCACACCGGCAAAGCCATGACGTTTAACAACGCCCTGGAAACCTCTACCTTTCGATGTTCCAACTACGTCTACATAGATGTTCTCTTCAAAAACATCTGCTACTTTCAGGGTTTCACCCAGTGTGTACTCACGGTCGAGCTCTCTGAACTCGGCGATGAAGCGTTGGGGTTCAACACCTGCTGCCTTGAAGTGGCCGGCTTCTGCTTTGGTTGTGTGCTTTTCAGTTTTGGACTGAAAACCAACCTGGATAGCCTCGTAACCGTCGTTATCGACAGTTTTTACCTGCGTTACAACGCAAGGACCTACTTCGAGAACAGTGCATGGTATATTTTTACCATCGGCACTGAAAACGGAAGTCATTCCGATTTTTTTTCCTAATAATCCTGGCA
>CAYPPC010000410.1:0-2142 GCA_964412435.1 uncultured Paludibacter sp. | reverse complement strand
GATTGTTTTCCCGAGGGCGTTGAATAAAAGTGTGACGAGATGCGAATTTCGGGTGCTTAGATACTCCTGTCCGGGTTATCGATGATGGGCTTTGGGCGTTGAGCATTGTGAATTATGAATTATATATTACTTTCGGATTATCATTTCGAACAAAGTGAAAGGTACTTGTCTCTAATTCTTATCTGTCATCTGAAATCTGATGTCTGAAATCTGCAAGCGGAGCAATCTGCCACACACTGGTCAAGTCGAACAACAACAAACAATTAACACAAAAAATGTTGAATAAAAAAAAATATTAGTTACCGGAGGTGCCGGGTTCAACCCGTGAAATGATGGCTAACTTTTTCAACGCATATTATTACGTTTATGTGCTCCATTCTCTAAAAGATGGGAATAAATACACAGGCTACACTCAGAATTTGCCATCAAGAGTTGAGGCGCATCAAGCAGGACATGTTACTTCAACAAAACACAGACGTCCCTTCAGGTTAATTTACTTTGAAGCTTGTCTGAGTCAGCAAGATGCAATTAAAAGAGAGAAATATTTAAAAACACATTACGGTAAAATGTTTTTAGGTAATCGCCTCAAATCCTATTTCACAGGTCAGGAGAAGATATGGAAAAATTATAAAGACATAAAAAATGAATAAACATACAATTTTAGTCACTGGAGGTGCCGGGTTCATTGGTTCTAACTTATGCGAGGCCCTTTTAGAAAAAGGTTATCAAGTAACTTGCCTCGATAATTTTTCGACCGGAAAAATTGAAAATATTCTCCCGTTACTGCAAGAATACCCCGAAACCTTTACACTAAAAGTAGGAGATATCCGCAATTTGGAAGATTGCCGGCAAGCAACCGAAGGTGCAGAATACGTTTTTCACCAGGCTGCACTCGGTTCAGTTCCCCGCTCCATCAAAGACCCCATCACATCCAACGATGTAAACGTCTCCGGATTCCTCAACATGCTCGTAGCAAGCTGCGATGCCGGGGTAAAGCGTTTCATCTACGCCGCCAGCTCCTCCACCTACGGTGATAGCGAATCGCTACCCAAGGTAGAAGATGTAATCGGCAAGCCACTATCGCCATACGCCATAACCAAATACGTGAACGAATTGTATGCCGATGTATTCTCGAAAACTTACGGCATGGAGTGCATCGGATTGAGGTATTTCAACGTGTTTGGACAGAGGCAAGATCCCAACGGCGCTTACGCAGCTGTTATTCCATTATTTGTGAAAAAGCTTATCGCGCACGAATCGCCCGTCATCAACGGTGACGGTGAGTACAGTCGCGATTTCACCTATATTGATAATGTCATACACATGAACCTGCTGGCAATGGGAACCACCAATCCCGATGCCGTCAACCAGGTGTACAACACCGCCTACGGCGAAAGAACCACACTGAATCAGTTAGTCGCCTATCTGAAAGAATTCCTCAGCGAGTACGATTCCAAAATAAAAGACATAGAAGTTATTCACGGACCCAACCGTGCCGGAGATATTCCACACTCGCTGGCGAACATTGACAAGGCTAAAACGTTATTAGGCTACGATCCACGGTTCTCAATGAAAGAAGGACTGAAGGAAGCGGTCAGTTGGTACGTTCATTCAAATTTAACGAATATAACTAATGAAACTAATTATGGCGGATGAGGAAACTTGATCTGATATTCAAAGAAGAAGCTTATAAAATAGTGGGTGCTTGCATGAACGTCCATACTATTTTAGGTGCCGGATTTCTTGAATCAGTGTATGCTGAAGCATTATCAATTGAGTTAGATGCATTATCTATTCCTTATGAAAGAGAAAAGAAATTAATTATACATTACGGAGAAAGACAATTGAATAAATATTTTAAAGCCGATTTCATCTGTTACAATTCAATTGTGGTAGAGTTAAAAACCACTCCATACCTCACAAAGTTAGATGAGGCGCAACTTGTAAATTATTTAAAAGCAACTAAATTGAAGTTGGGTATTTTAGTCTCTTTTGGCGGAACGTCTTTAATCTCAAAACGCTTTCTCAATCCCAATATTAAACATATGATAATATAATTGGAATGCTCGTAAATATGAGCAATAATCCTAACAAATGGACATTATAAAACATAATTAATAGAATAGCAAAAGAAATGAAAAT
>CAYPPC010000409.1:0-2145 GCA_964412435.1 uncultured Paludibacter sp. | reverse complement strand
TGGTAAGTGCTTCTGCATTAACATCAAATGCACAGACTATCGACGGATTAAGCTACCACTATTGCTGGTCGAATGGCCGTTATCCCATCAAATATGAAATGAATCTATCTACAACGGAAGGTGTTAAAAAGGTGATTTTTGTTAATATTCATGCTAAAGCCATGAGCGATGAAACGAGCTATTTCAGACGACAAGGCGGCTCTTATTTGTTGAAACAGATACTTGATGGAAGTGCATACAACACTGAAAACATCGTTTTTATCGGAGACTTTAATGATTACCTGAATGGAACGATGACCTATTCCCAAACAGAATCACCTTACTATAATTTCATCTCTGATGCAACTAATTACCGGGGTTTGACAGGACATATTCAGGCAGTCAACTACAATAATCCCACGATTGACAACATCATCATCAGCAATGAGCTGTTTGATAATTATGTGCCGGGTAGTGCCGTAATGGAGATAGAAGCTTCCAATGCTATCCCAAATTTTGATAAAACAACATCCAGCAATCACCGGCCGATCAGTGCAAGTTTTACTTTTGGTTCCCCAGCTGAGCTTGAACCACAGGAGATAATGTGGGAGCAAAATTTTGGAACGATATATACGAACAATGCTCCTTTCTCACTAACTGCAACTGCTACCAGTGATTTGCCGGTGAGCTATACGAGCAGCAATCCGAATGTAGCGGCTGTTGCCGGTTCCACACTCACCGTTGTAGGGGCAGGGCAGGCCGTTATTACAGCTTCGCAAGCCGGGAACGCCACTTATGCTGCTGCACCTGCTGTGCAAAAACCCTTAACTGTTATTGGTGAAGCAACCGTAAATGCAACTGCCAATAATAGCCTGTACGGATTTGTAACAGGCGGCGGTATGTACGACATTGATGCAACTGCTACACTTACGGCTGTGGCAAAAGCCGGAAATGCTTTTATTGGCTGGGCAGATGACAATACTGATAATCCCCGCAATATTACTGTGAATGAACCTGTACAATTAACAGCTAATTTCACCTCTTTAGCGGCTGAAACAGCCGGATTACAGGCTGAAATAAGTGTGTTGCAAAATCAAAATGCTGATTTGGAGTCTGAACTGGCCTCATTGCAAGATCAGTTTGCAGCCTTGGTGGATCAAAATGCAAACTTAAATGCTATAATTGACAGCCTGGAACTGGAGCTTGAGGAATGCCGCCTGACCGGTGTTGATAAAAGTCTGATACGCTCTATGAGACTCTATCCAAACCCTGCAAAGTCAGAACTTTTTATAGCTTATGAGGGTGAGATAAAAAAGGTAGAGATCTTCTCTGTAACCGGCCAGCTGATGCTTGCAGATGATAATTTTAACGAGAAAATTAATATTGAAACACTTGCCGGCGGTACCTACTTTGTACGCATTCATACTGATAACGGTCTGGCAGTAGGCAGATTGATTAAGAAATAGAGTGGTTGGTTTATTTAGAAAGTAGAGCTGTATAAATCCTGATGTTGTAACCGGATAATAATTACAGAGACCGGATCTCTTTGTGAATTGTTGCCAGCGGAGTAAGTAGTTAATCTTACCGGGTAGTGAGTTGTAGACATGAAAGTGAAAATCAATTAGCAGAGTGTAACCTGCTTAGTATAAAATAGATTCAGAGGGTTTGGCTTTATTGTCAAACCCTCTGTTTTCGTTTATGGGGGTTGATTAGTTTGTGTAAACTTATAAGGGATTGTTTTAGACAAGCTTCTGGTCAGAGGACCAGGAAAACACTCAGCTAAAAATCACAGGCCGCAGTATAGGACTTTTCTCTTTCTAAAGCCATTGCATAGTCCTAAATAATTCTCGCTTACTTATTTTAAACATCTTTAGTTAAGCTAATGGAAACTTCTGCTTATCTTTGTACTTCCCCGGCAAAATGGCCCGGAGTTTTATAAAATAGATAACCGGAAGAAATAATGAGCTTCTCATCCAATAAATTACAATTAAAATTAAAACCTGCTTTCCGTATAGGGGGAGTGCTTTTCTTTGTTTTTACATAAAGCAGAAACCTCTGGTCACCTTCACCCAGTTTGTAGTATGCTTTTACGGGGTACCCGACCAAAGCAGCTGCGCCGGAACCGTTTTCAAAATATAACTCTTCATTAATTCTTACATAACCTGA
>CAYPPC010000408.1:1576-2154 GCA_964412435.1 uncultured Paludibacter sp. | reverse complement strand
TGCCTACGCCTACCAGGTGATGCGCCACAATGAGATGGGACTTTCACTTCACATCCGACACCCTTTTGAGGATAAATCAGTGGCTGAAAACTTCCTTTATATGATGAAAGGCAGCAACAACTATACTGATCTGGAAGTACAAATTCTGGACCTGGCACTTATTCTGCACGCAGAGCACGGCGGGGGTAACAACTCGACCTTCTCCGTAAGAGTGGTGAGTTCAACAGAAACAGATACCTACTCTGCCATTGCAGCCGGTATCGGCTCGCTGAAGGGTCCGCTTCATGGTGGTGCCAACATCGAGGTGAAAAATATGATGATTGATCTGAAGAAAAATGTGAATGACTGGACAAGCACAAAGGAGGTAGATGATTATCTGATGCGCATTCTCCGCAAGGAAGCGCATGACAAAACTGGTCTGATTTATGGTATCGGCCATGCTGTTTACACCGTGAGTGATCCGCGGGCGGGTCTGCTAAAAACCATGGCTAAAGAGCTGGCCAAAGAGAAAGGCCGTGAAGAGGAATTCGAACTGATGTCGCTCGTAGAAGATCGCAGCGTTAAAAAGTTTATGGAGT
>CAYPPC010000408.1:0-1566 GCA_964412435.1 uncultured Paludibacter sp. | reverse complement strand
AAGCCAAGCAGACTTGTATCAATGTGGACTTCTACTCAGGTTTTGTGTATGATATGATCGGACTGCCCAATGAGGTGTTTACCCCACTCTTTGCCATGGCACGTATTGTTGGCTGGAGTGCACACCGAATTGAAGAACTTAACTTCTCAAGCAAGCGCATTATTCGTCCGGCTTACAAAAACGTACGCATCAGACAGGATTTTGTACCGCTAAAAGATAGAAAATAGAATCAGTAAAATAAATAAATTACAATCTGCACCGGAAGCTTTTGCTTTTCAGTGCAGTTTGTTTTTCATGTTTAATCCAAATAATTAACCTGAAAGAATGGAGAAAATTAAAGTAAAAAATCCCATTGTTGAACTCGATGGTGATGAAATGACCCGGATTATCTGGGCTTTTATTAAAGAACAACTTATCCTGCCCTATCTGGATCTGGATATAAAATACTATGATCTGAGTGTTCAAAAACGAGATGAAACGAACGACCAAATCACTATTGACGCTGCTGAAGCGATTAAAAAATACAATGTAGGTATCAAATGTGCTACCATTACACCGGATGAAGACCGGGTGAAAGAGTTTAACCTGAAACAGATGTGGAAATCACCCAACGGCACCATCCGCAATATCGTGGGCGGCACCGTTTTCCGTGAGCCGATTATCTGCAATAACATTCCGCGTTACGTACAGGGATGGTCCGAACCGATTATTATCGGGCGACACGCTTTTGGTGACCAGTATCGGGCTACAGATAAAGTAATTAAAGGTAATGGTACGCTGAAAATGACATTCACCGGTGACGACGGTGAAGTGCATGAGTGGGAGGTGTATAATTTTAAAGGGGACGGAGTGGCGATGGCCATGTACAATACCGATGACTCCATCTACGGTTTTGCCCGTTCATCCTTCCAGATGGCACTCACTAAAAAATATCCGCTCTATCTTTCCACCAAAAACACTATTCTAAAAGCCTATGACGGCCGCTTCAAGGATATTTTCCAGGAGGTGTATGAGAGTGAGTTTAAGGAGAAGTTTGCAGAGGCAGGAATCACTTATGAGCATCGCCTGATTGATGACATGGTAGCTGCTGCCATGAAGTGGAATGGCGGTTTTGTCTGGGCAGTTGCGCAAGGATTCGGATCACTGGGTCTGATGTCTTCTGTGCTCGTGACGCCTGACGGCAAAACGGTGGAAGCAGAGGCTGCTCATGGCACGGTTACCCGTCACTACCGTCAGCACCAGCAAGGAAATGAGACCTCTACCAATCCGATTGCTTCCATTTTTGCCTGGACTCGCGGACTGCTTCACAGGGGCAAGCTGGACAATAATCAGGAGCTGATGGATTTTAGCAATACGCTCGAACAGTTTTGTATCGAGACTGTAGAAAGCGGAAAAATGACTAAAGACCTGGCGCTGCTAATTCATGGAGATCAGTTGCAAAGAGAGCACTATCTCAACACCCAGGAGTTTTTGGATGCTCTGAAAGCAGCTCTGGACAAAAAACTTGGAAGATAAGACCTCTTCACAAATGAAAAAAGAGAGACTGACAATTGCCAGTCTCTCTTT
>CAYPPC010000407.1:223-2154 GCA_964412435.1 uncultured Paludibacter sp. | reverse complement strand
ATGATCCGGCCTACAAGGACCCGGCCTATAGCTTACGTCTTAAATATGGACAGAAAAGAGAAGCTAAGTCTGCCATAGAAAGAACTAAAAAAGGTCGTTATGCTCATTTCAGCACCTTCAACTTTATGATTTGCAAATCCACCTTCATGCAGATCCGGTTCGATGAGACCATCCGCGGATACGGACACGAAGACACTTTGCTGGGTTATCATATTGCGGAGCATGACTGCGCCATTCACCACATTGACAATCCGCTTTACCATACAGGACTCGATGACAACCGCCTTTTTCTAAAAAAAACAGAAGAGAGTGTGCGTAACCTACTCTACCTTTATCAAACCGATAATTATCCATTTCTAAGCAAACAATCGCAACTGCTGCGCACCTATGAAAGGCTGAAAAGAAGAAAAATCTGTCGTTTTACAGGCTTTTTATTTACCCCTTTGAAGCCGTTTTTGCAACTCAACCTGACCGGCAGATGGCCTTCATTGAAGCTCTATGATCTCTACAAACTACTCTTTCTTTGTCACAGCTCCATCTACGGGTGACAATATGGCAGTTACATTTTCTTTCCCATTTTTTTAACTCCTTGTTTATCTGACAAATTTACACAGGGAACTTACTGGCACGACTTTCGCTAAACTTTGTGTGGTTTCAAAAGAAATAAATTTATTAAAATCAAATAACTTAGAAATAACTATGAAGATTAGACCATTAGCTGACCGTGTGCTGGTAAAGCCGGCTCCGGTTGAAGAGAAAACAGTAAGCGGAATCATTATTCCCGACAGTGCAAAGGAGAAACCTCTCAAAGGCGAAGTGCTTGCTACAGGCAACGGTACCAAAGATGAAGAGATGGTAGTAAAAGTTGGCGACAATGTACTTTACGGAAAATATGCAGGCACCGAACTTGAGTGGGAAGGTGAGCAATACCTGATTATGCGCCAGTCTGATATTCTCGCAATTATCTGATTTTTACGCAAACTATACACAGAAGCTTTTTTAAGTATCACTAAAATCTATCAAACATTTAAACTATGGCAAAAGAGATAAAATATAACATCGAAGCCCGCGATCAACTGAAAAAAGGAGTTGACGAGCTGGCTAATGCAGTAAAAGTAACCCTGGGACCAAAAGGTCGCAACGTCATTTTGGAGAAAACTTTTGGCGCTCCGCACATCACTAAAGATGGTGTGAGTGTAGCTAAAGAGATTGAGCTGGAGGATGCATTCCAGAATATGGGCGCACAACTGGTTAAAGAGGTTGCCTCGAAAACCGGTGAAGATGCCGGTGACGGAACCACTACCGCTACCGTACTTACCCAATCTATCGTAAGTGTGGGACTCAAAAACGTAACAGCCGGAGCCAACCCAATGGATCTGAAACGCGGTATCGACAAAGCTGTGAGCGCTGTTGTTGCTGACATTGCCAAACAGGCACAAACTGTTGGTGATGATTATGATAAAATTGAGCAGGTAGCTACCGTATCGGCCAACAACGATCTTCGAATCGGTAAACTGATTGCTGATGCAATGCGCACAGTATCGAAAGATGGTGTTATTACCATTGAGGAGGCCAAAGGCACCGAAACTACCATTGAAATTGTAGAGGGAATGCAGTTTGACCGCGGATATATTTCACCCTATTTTGTGACCAACACAGAAAAAATGGAGGTGGAGTTTGAAAAGCCGCATATCTTAATTTATGACAAAAAGATTTCAAACCTGAAGGAGCTTCTCCCCATTCTGGAGCCGGCTGCTCAAAGCGGACACCCTATCCTGATTATTGCAGAGGATGTAGAGAGTGAAGCACTCACTACATTGGTAGTTAACCGCCTGCGTGGTTCACTTAAAATCTGTGCTGTGAAAGCCCCCGGATTTGGTGACAGACGCAAAGAGATGCTCGAAGATATTGCTATCCTTACAGGAGGTACA
>CAYPPC010000407.1:0-213 GCA_964412435.1 uncultured Paludibacter sp. | reverse complement strand
GCTGGAAAACGCCACCATGGAAATGATGGGTACCGCTGAAAAAATCACCATTGATAAAGACAACACCATTATTGTAAACGGTGCCGGTGAGAAAGAAGCGATTCAAACCCGTATCGGACAAATCAAGTCACAAGTTGCAAATACCACATCAGATTACGACAAAGAAAAGTTGCAGGAACGCCTGGCTAAACTGGCCGGTGGTGTAGCTGTACT
>CAYPPC010000406.1:0-2155 GCA_964412435.1 uncultured Paludibacter sp. | reverse complement strand
ATATTACTCGGGTAAAAAGTATGGTCGATTACGCCTCAGAGATTACCGTTTGCCGCAGTCGCGTTTTATTGAGTTATTTTGGTGAGCGCGACAGTAAAGATTGTGGGCAATGTGATGTCTGCTTAAGAAAAAGTGACAGCAAAGTAGCCGGAGATGAGTTTAAGCAGATAGAGAAAGCACTATTTGAGTTGCTGAAAGGGAATCCTTTAAGTCTGGCTGAAATCACTTCGAAAATAAAGCAGAAAGAGTCTAAAGTGATCGAAGTCCTGCGGTTTTTAATCGATAATGATAAAGTGGATCAGGATAGAAGAATGCGGTATTTGTGGAGAAAGAAGTGATTTAGTCTTTCTGATACATCTTACGACGAGGTAAATTTTAGCACAACGAAGATGATACGTACATTTCCCCCTTGAAGAAGCGATGTGCTGAGCGGCCGATGCATGGGAGTAAGGGGGATTGATAAAATAACCACACTTTAAAACAATATTTCCATCCACCTAAGCCAAATTCCACTGTTTTTATTAAAAATATATTTATCTTTGAAGTCGAAATAATTGACCACATTTTTCTTTGGATTAATGAAAAAATACCAACAGTTTAAGTTACGCTACTTCAAACGCCATTTAGGCGACCGATATGATGGCTGGCGCGTGCGCCAGGTTGATCCGGTTTTTGCCGTGATACCCTATATTTTACGAACCCGTACCGATGCTCAAAACTACTTTGAAGAGCGTGTCCCTATTGATAAAATAGAAGCATTTATTCGGGAAAACCGGGAAGAGATACCGGGTCTCTCCATTATGCACGTCATTATTGCTGCCATGGTGCGGCTCGTTTCGCAACGTCCTAATCTCAACCGTTTTGTGGTGTGGAACAAAATATTTGCCCGCAACTATATGAATATCTCGTTGGTGGTGAAGCGTTCGCTGACTGACGATGGCGAAGAGACATTGATAAAACCCTATTTTCTACCAACCGACACATTGAAAGATGTGGTGGAGCGTATTAATAAAGAACTGGAGGAGAATCAGCAGGAGGGACAAGAAAATTCATCGGACAAAATATCAAAAATACTTGGTATGTTGCCCGATTTTCTGATGCGTACCGTTGTGTTTAGTTTTATGTGGTTAGATAAAGTGGGTATGTTGCCGCGTATAATTGAGCAGGCAAGCCCCTGGCACAGCAGCCTGTTTCTGACCAATATCGGTTCCATCGGTATTGAATCCATTTATCACCACCTTTATGAGTTTGGTAATTGCAGTATTTTTGCCGCCATGGGCAAAAAATCGCAAGTGCAAAAAGTAACCCGGGATGGTGATGTAATCAACTCCAAAACAATTCTGCTGAAATTTGTGGTAGATGAACGAATTTGTGACGGATTTTACTACGCATCATCGCTACGGATGTTGAATAAAATTTTCCAGAATCCGGAACAGCTGCTTTCTCCACCCGAAAAAGTAGTATTAGATGAAGGGGTGAAATGGAAGAGAATAGATAATTAGTTTACAGTAAGCAGTTTTAGTTTACAGTTAATATTTTTGAAACAATGTCTGAAAAAAAACGTATCAATACACGTTTCCCGGCAGAGTGGGAGCCGCAATCATTTATTCAACTCACTTTTCCGCATGTCGAAACCGATTGGGCGTACATGCTCGATGAGGCGATGGCCTGTTTTGTAAATATCGCCTCGGAGATTGTAAAGCGTCAGAAATTGCTGGCGGTCTGCCATGATGAGGCAGTAATTCGGGAAGCACTGGCACATTTACCGCAAAGGCAGATTGTCTACGTGCAAATACCCAGCAATGACAGCTGGGCGCGCGATCATGCACCAATCTCAGTAGTGCGAAAAGGGAACCCAACCCTGCTCGATTTCACCTTTAATGGCTGGGGAATGAAGTTTGCTGCCAATTTGGACAATCAAATCAATGCGCGTCTTTTTGGTATGGGTATTTTTCCACAAAGTATTCGTTACAAAAACCGCAAAACTTTTGTACTGGAGGGCGGTGCGGTCGAGAGTGACGGTGCAGGCACTATTTTAACTACCAGTGAGTGCCTTCTGTCGGCCAATCGCAACAATATGAGCCGCCGGAAGGTGGAAAATAAACTGCGTAAATACCTGGGTGCCGAGCGGGTACTTTGGCTCAATCACGGCTAT
>CAYPPC010000405.1:1327-2161 GCA_964412435.1 uncultured Paludibacter sp. | reverse complement strand
TATTCACAACTTCCTCATCAGGAATTAGGCTCTTAAACCCCTGATTCGTACAAATGGGATTCTGTGCAATCCGGAGATATCCAATCGGAGCGCGTGTTGTCAATAACACTGCACCCTTTGGCAACACTTTGGTACTGGAGTTTTTCAATCCTTCCTCGGTAATACTGCGCTCTCCGTGAGAAACAAAACGCTCATCGGAAAAAGATAAATCCCGAGGTGTCACCCATGGAATATCTCCGCCCCAATACTCTGGTTTGGAAGTAGATGGCGTTCCACCACCGACTATTTGTGCGATATCACCCAGTTTAAATTTATTCCATTTTGCGGATATCATATTCGACACCTTCCAGTCTTACCGTTGATGAAACCCTTGTTAGAACCATCTCCCATTCCTTCTGGTCTTCACCTCTACAATTTTAGCATCTCTAAATATCGTTACAACGTATTCAGATTCTCCAAGATCTATAAAGAGACCTATCAGATATTGATAATTCTTTTCCTCTTCATTCGGAAATGGCTTTTGACAAGTGAAATAGGTCAGTTTTGCTTCGTCCACTTCCCGATTTTGTTGGTTACTTGCCTTCTTGAACTCCATCACCACCTGGTTGTTTTCATTAGAACCGCGATGATGGATGATCAGGTCCGGCATGCTTTCAACGTGCTGATTGCTCCTAGAATGATTAATACCATTCGTGGCAGAGCAGTCGGCGCACTTCTGAAAAACATATTTGGGCTTGTAAAAGTTCCGGTTGTATTCAACATCGATCACCAAACCCCTCAAGTCCTCACGCTTTTCCTGCATGCTTCTTAGGATAGTGTCTGTCTTACGATATA
>CAYPPC010000405.1:0-1290 GCA_964412435.1 uncultured Paludibacter sp. | reverse complement strand
GCATGGCGTAAAACTGGTCAAGCGCTGGGGCAATGACCTCCTCCAACCAGTCAATTTCGATCGTCTTATAGCTCATAAGTTGTCTTTTCGTTTTTTAACATCCTCTTCCTCAAAACCCGCTTCACCAAATAGAATCATCTCGACTTTTTAGTATGCCCGCCAATTGATAAGAGTAAGAAACAGGTCTTTTACCACCATTTTCTTGCTCAAATGGGTACGAAATACCACTTTTGGTAACATTGTCCGGTTCATATGTAAACGATAAGCCTCTTTCGCTATCATAGCCTCGCTCAAAGCCAAGGAAATCCATTCTTGGTTGGTATCGTTGGATTCTTAATGCTACAAAGCGATTAAGCGATTGGCTATTCCGCATTATCATGCTCCAATGCCTGATTGTTGCGTTGAAATAGTAGGAGTGTTTTCGCCTGCCTGTGATGTTCCCATAAATAATTCAAACAAAGGTGGGTTCATATAGTAGTTTGTGGTTGCTATTTTTGCTTTTGCTAAAAACCCCGATTGAGTCAACATTTCCAAATACTTCGATGCAGTCTTACGGGTAACATCCAGGTCTCTCACTAGGAAATCAATCTTGGTGTATGGATGACGAAACAAGTTATTTATCAGATCCTGGCTATATACCTTCGGAAATTGTTGGCGGATACGATGCTTATAGTCCAGCATGAGATCACGAATCCTGTGCACCAAGATAATCGTTTCTTTCGAAGTTTGTTCCACTGCTTCGAGCATATAGAGAAGCCAAGGCTCCCAATCATTTGTTTCCCGTAAAGCCTGCAATTGTCGATAGTACTCACCTTTATGTTGAATGATATATCGGCTTAGGTAGAGTATTGGTAAGTCCAAAAGACCCTCAAGAACAAGGTATAACAAATTGATGATACGGCCTACCCTGCCATTGCCATCATAAAAAGGATGAATGCTTTCAAACTGGTAGTGTATGATTGCCATCTTTATCAAGGGATCGACCTCATGGAGGTTGTTGATGTTAATGTAATTTACTAAGTTTTCCATTAGACTGCGAACAGTACCAGCATCCTGAGGTGGCGTATAGACAACTTCGTTAGTGATTGGGTTTACCAACATAGTGCCAGGGATTGTACGTAGTCCAGGACTGGCTGGAAGCAAACGCTTTTGAATTTCGACAATATGGTTAATTGATAACAGGCGATTCTGATTAACAAGATTAAAACCATAAATCAGCGCATCAGCGTACTGACTGACTTCTTTTGCTGCTGAATCGTGGAGCATTCCTGTAAAAAGTTGTTCTTTGTA
>CAYPPC010000404.1:0-2161 GCA_964412435.1 uncultured Paludibacter sp. | reverse complement strand
CTCCGCTGTAAGCTCCGTGAAATTGTCCAGTATACGGACAATTTCACTCTGCACTTGCATCGGTGGGATGGGGACAGGGATAGAAGCCAGTGCTCTTTGAGTTACATGTTTCAAAGTGGATCCAGTAAATTTGCTACTATAATCATTATATGCCTCTTGCCCCGTTAAATAATAGTATAAGAATTTTGGCATTATTATTTTTTGTTGAGGTTTTATCGCATAGATTCCTTCATTTATTCCCCAGTTATCCGGAGTTTCCAAAACAAGTGCCATTTTCCCAATGGTTCCGGTATTTGAGAATAGGATGTCATCTTTTTCAATATTCGCTCTGTTATTTATTGTTTTAATGGCATCTGCGTTAATTAAATCCGTCTTGCCATGTTGGAAGACTCCTTTTAAGCCATTAAGCTCTCGTACAGTTACGTAAAACCCAGTAGCATCAATGGGGTTTAGTTTGAAAAATTTCCGAGGATTAATTCCGATGTTTACAGAGATAACAATATCTGCAAGCATTCTGTACTCCACCCCATTCGGGCAAAGTTCAGCAATTAATTGTTCAAGTTTGGCCATCCATATTCTCCTTGACAACAAGAGCACTGATTCTTTTGTACGGTTTAAATATCGATTTGCAAATTCAATGAAACGTTCTTCATTCTACCTGCTTCAAACGAAATATCATCATTTAACTTTTTTAGTAACTGTGGAATGTTGTCCAGTTCAATTATTTCAAAATAATTTGAGTGCGTAAAAATTACATATCTTAAAACATCCCTATGTTGATATAAATATTCGAGTAAAATTTTGTCATATTTTAAAAGATATATTTCGCCAATATATTCGTTCTTTTTCAATACTTTGAATGTAGCTCCAGCGGACTCAATTAGAAAGAAACTATTTGTTTTTATTCCTGCATAGCTATTTAAACGCTTTATATGATTTGAGAAGTTTCTTTTAAAGGATTTCACAAAATTATCATGTGAATATGTTAGCTCAGGCATTTCCATTCTTTGAACTATTATTCTTCCTTGATCAAAATCATTTGCTGTAAGATTATCTCTTGCACAATCACACTCTTTTTTGAAATGTCTATCATTTTTCCGAAACTCTGCCCCTTTCATGTTTTCTTTAGACGATGTGACCTCAAAATGTTCAATTAAACCGTCTTGACATAAAAAGTCAGGGAATTCATTTCCCAGCTGATTTGGATACGCAGTTTTAATAATTTTTTCAACTATGTTTTTATTACTTACTTCTTCAGCTGAATAAATTATTCTTGGTTCCGCATATGGATTTTGTATTGCTTCTTTTACACTTTTGAGGCAGTAAAGTTCATTGGTTCGTTTCATTTCGCTCAATCTCCGCCACAATCTTATCAATTTCCCGTCTCAGTTCTTCCGATCGTGCGACAATCTCTTTAATCTCTGCATTTAGCTCTACAATGTTAATTACTTCGCGTGTGTCTTCTTTTTCTATATATGTAGAAACCGAAAGATTGTAGCCTTCCTCGGAGATATCACTGTTTGGCACAATCTTGACAGTATATTCTACATCGGTGCGATCAATATAAAGTTTAACGATTCTATCAATATTATCTTGTGTCAGTTTATTGCTGTTGGTTACTTTCACAAACTCTCGCGAAGCATCAATAAACAACGTACTGTTCTCACGTTTACTCTTTTTTAGAACCATAATGCAAGTAGCAATAGATGTACCGTAAAAAAGGTTGTCCGGTAGTTGAATTACGCAATCCACGAAGTTGTTGTCAATTAAATATTTGCGTATTTTTTGCTCAGCTCCACCTCGATAGAGTATTCCAGGAAAGCACACAATCGCTCCGGTGCCACTGGTCGCGAGCCATGAGAGTGAGTGCATGATAAATGCAAGGTCTGCTTTGGATTTTGGTGCCAGTATTCCGGCGGGAGAAAACCGCGGATCATTTATGAGAAGCATATTGCTGTCGCCAGCCCACTTTATCGAATACGGCGGATTTGAGACGATCGCTTCAAACGGTTCATCATCCCAGTGCAGCGGGTCTGTGAGCGTATCGCCGTGCCCAATGTCAAATTTATCATAGTCAATATCATGCAGAAACATATTAATACGGCAAAGGTTATAGGTCGTGATGTTGATTTCCTGACCGAAGAAGCCATTGCGGACGTTT
>CAYPPC010000403.1:0-2165 GCA_964412435.1 uncultured Paludibacter sp. | reverse complement strand
AAAGTCCAAAACTTTGGCAAAGTTAGCAGAACGATTAAACGTTTTGCAATTCAACTAATACACCAAACCGCACCCCATTCTTAATTTTTAATTTTTAATTTCCTTTTCTGCCGCACGCACTTTCAAAAAGCGTCATTGGCTAATTGGCTCATTGGCTAATTTCCTCATTGACTAATTGACATCCCGCGGGAAGCAAAAAAAACGAAAATTTACCTCAATATTTTTGCGGGTGGATTAAAAAAAGTGTAAGTTTAACTTTCGGAACTTATTGAGACTAAATATATGATCAACGTAACCAAAACATATCTGCCTGACCGGGCCAAATTAGACCGGCTGATTGACCGGATCTACCGCTCGGGCTGGCTCACCAACAACGGCGAACTGCTGCAGGAGCTGGAACAAAAGCTGGCTAAAATGCTGGGCGTGGAGCATCTGCTCTTAGTCACCAACGGCACTCTGGCACTGCAGGTGGCCTACCGCACACTCGACCTCTCCGGCGAGGTGATCACCACCCCCTTCTCCTTTGCCGCCACCACCGGCTCGCTCGAGTGGGAAGGTTTGCAGCCCCGCTTTGCCGATATCGATCCGCTGAGCTTCAATATGGACCCGCAGCGCATCGAAGCACTGATCACTGACCGCACCTCCGCCATTGTGCCGGTGCATGTTTTTGGCAACGCCTGCGACACCGACGCCATCGGCCAAATCGCCGAAAAGCATGGCCTGAAGGTGATCTACGATGCCGCCCACGCCTTCTCTGTCGGCAGCGCAGCAGGCAGTCTGCTCCTCCGCGGCGACGCCTCGATACTGAGCTTCCACGCTACCAAAATTTTCCACACCATCGAAGGGGGCGCTATTATTTTTCGCCGAAAGGCGGATTATGAAAAGGCGCGCCTGCTGATCAACTTCGGCATTGGAGGCTACGACCGCATCGACTCGCCCGGCATCAATGCCAAAATGAATGAGTTTCAGGCGGCCATGGGGCTGGCGGTGCTGGAGGATATGGAGACCATTCTGGCGGCACGCCAAAAAGTGTGGGAACGCTATCAGCGACAGCTGTCGGGCCGGGAGGGACTCACTTTGCAGCAGCGCAACAGCGACTACAGCAATAATTTCGCCTATTTCCCCATTGTGCTCCGCAGCGAAGAGCAGCTTTTGCAACTGCGTGATCAGCTGCAGCAAAAGGATATTTTCCCGCGACGCTACTTCTACCCCTCGCTCAACACGCTCCCCTGGCTGAGCGGGGCGGAGGCTTGTCCGCTGTCGGAGTCGCTCGCCTCCCGCATACTTTGTCTGCCGCTCTACCCCGATTTGCCGGAGGCGATGCAGCAGGAGATTATCAACACCATTTTAACCCATATAGCATAGAGAAAATTATGGCAACAACCAGTTTTTATACCGAAGAGGAGCTGCAGGCGATCGGCTTTCGCAGCATAGGGAGTGATGTGAAGATCAGCCGCAAAGCCTCTATCTACAGCGCCGGCACCATCAGCATCGGCAGTCATGTGCGCATCGATGATTTCTGCATCATCAGCGGCGATATCACCATCGGCTCCTACATCCATATATCGGCCTACACGGCACTCTACGGACGTTTTGGCATAGTGCTGGAGGATTATGTCACCATATCGGGCCGCGTGCTCGTTTACAGCCAAAGCGACGACTACTCCGGCCGCCACCTCACCAACCCGATGGTGGATGCCTCCCTCACCCATATCACCGGAGCACAGGTCACCTTCCGGCAACACGCCATCGTGGCTGCCGGCTGCACCATTCTGCCCGGCGTCACCCTCCACGAAGGCAGCTGCCTCGGCGCCATGAGCCTCCTTAAATCGGATCTCCCCGCCTGGAAAATCTACGCCGGCGTGCCGGCCAAAGAGATTGGGGATCGGAGTAAAGAGTTGTTGAAGATGCTCAGCTGACGCTGCGCTGTTAAAACGCTTCGCTGTTATTCGCTCCACTTCGTTCCGCTGCTAGGACGCTGTCGCTGTAAGGTAATATGATCGTTGTGCGGTTGATTAGATGTGTAATGATGTTACGCACACTCATCACCTCCAGGCGGTCGATTCAGCAGAGAGAAAACCTGCAATAATACAGCAAATATCATTATCCGCACGCGGTATCGCCTTTCACCTTACAAAGGGGAAAGGTAAGGGATAGGGGTCTTG
>CAYPPC010000402.1:0-2176 GCA_964412435.1 uncultured Paludibacter sp. | reverse complement strand
AAGGTTTGTGAATGCGCACGTCGCAGGAGAAGCCCGAGCCTCGTCCTGCCGGTCCGGTTACAGAGTTTTTAATCGCCTCTTCGCGGGACAGGTTACCCACATTAATCATACGGTTAAGCGTAATCGGGTTGTGTGAGAAGAAATTCTCATACTCCACTAACTGCTCGCGCATATAAGGGATAAAGGCTTTTACGTCCTTCTGGAAATCGGGATAAATATCGAACATAACACCACCCACCACGTTCTGGTTGATAATGAGGCGTCCGCCGCAGGTTTTATCAAAAATGTCGAGTAGGTGTTCGCGCTCGCGCATACCATAAACAAAAGCGGTGGTGGCACCCAGGTCGTTACAATGTGCCGACCAGGCAAGGAGGTGTGAGCTGATCCGGTTCAACTCATCCATAATTATACGGATATATTGTGCCCGTTCGGGAACTTCTATTTCAGCAGCCTTCTCAATACACATGCAGAGGGCATGACGGTTGATACTTGCCGAAAGATAGTCAAGACGGTCTGTGAGGTGCAGTGTTTGCGGGTAAGTCATGTTTTCGCAAAGCTTCTCCACTCCGCGGTGAATATAACCGCTGTGCACATCAATTTTCTTGATAATTTCACCATCGAGCGCAGTGCGGAAGTGCATCACACCGTGTGTAGAGGGGTGTTGCGGCCCGATGTTGATGATGTAGTCATCTTCGTCAAAGATATTCACCGTGCTCTCAATCAGGTTGCCGTCTTCATCTTCCATAATGCGTGGCGCAATGTCAACAATCTCTTTGGGCGCCACTGTGATGGGGTTCAGTTTCGGATCAGCGTCATAATCTTTTCGAAGCGGATAACCCACCCAATCCTGATCGAGCAGGAATTTTCGCATATCGGGGTTGTTAATAAAGCGGATGCCGAAAAGGGCATACACTTCACGCTCATTGAGGTGAGCCGATTCGTAAAAGTCGGTCACCGTATAGAGCAGTGGATTTTCGCGATCTTCAGTGCTTGTAATCAGCACGATTTCACGACTCATATCTTTGGATGATGAAAGCAGGTAGATAACACCCAGTTTTTCACCCCAGTCCATCCCGATCAGGGAGATCAGATAGTCAAAGGGGAGCTCTTTGTGATTATACAGAGCCTGAATGAGGGTGCGCAGTTGCTTGGGTTCAACCGTAACGGTCAGCTTTTGACGCTCTTCGATGACTGCATCGCTAACGGTTGCTAAAATTAGCTCTTGAATATCCTTCATGTTTTTGTTTTTATTTCTTTTCAATCTTTCCCCGTCGGGAAAAGCTGAATTAAAAATTTCTTTAGAATCAATTAAAAGTAAAAAAGCGAACAGGAGCCTGTACAGTTCTCACAGGGGAGATCTGTTACTCAAATTCGTTTTTTGGTTCAATGGCTTCACCCGTTTTGGGGTCAATCAGTGTGGCAGGGTTGTAAGGTCTTACAATCCGTTTGTTACCAAAGAATTTTTCTACTTTCACTTTACGTTGTAGTTGCAGGAGTCCATAAAACAGCGACTCGGGGCGGGGCGGGCAACCGGGAATATACACATCCACCGGAACCAGCTTGTCCACACCATTAATAACGTGGTATGAGTTGACAAAAGGTCCGCCGGAAACAGCACATGCACCCATCGCTACTACATATTTTGGTTCAGCCATCTGGTCATAGACCCTACGCAGCAGTGGTCCCATTTTAGTAACAATGGTACCGGCCACAATCATCACGTCAGCCTGACGCGGACTGTTACGAACCACCTCCATACCGAAGCGGGCGATATCGTAATGTGCTGCAGCAGCAGCCATAAATTCGATACCACAGCAACTGGTTGCAAACGGCAGTGGCCAGAGTGAGTTGGAGCGTCCCCAGTTAATCAGGTCGTCCAGTTTACCCAGTACGATGTCAGTACCCGATGCATTGAGCTCATCGATATACGATTGCAGCGTTTCGTTATCCTTAAACTCTTCGGAAGGAAAGGATTTGATCTTTACTTTATTTACGTCCATTTCAACACTCCCTTTCTCCAGGCATAAGCGAGGCCCAGGCTAAGAATTACTAAAAACAGTGAGACACTTACCAATCCTGTAGATCCTAATTCGCGCACAACAGTGGCCCATGGAAACAGAAAAATAGTCTCCACAGCGAACATCAGGAATAGAATGGAGTAGAGGTAGTAACCCAC
>CAYPPC010000401.1:0-2176 GCA_964412435.1 uncultured Paludibacter sp. | reverse complement strand
TTAATTTATGCAGATTATTTAGCAGACCCAGTAGCTGAGAAAATGCCTATATTGGGGGATTTATATGATGCACTTGAAAATCAAGAAGAAAAAGAAGCCCAGCATATAAGAGCCGCCCTTGAAATTTATGTAACAGGCTCCCTGAATCTCTTTAATCACCGTACCAATGTGGATATAACCAACCGCCTTGTTTGTTTTGATATTAAGGAACTAGGGAAACAATTAAAGAAACTAGGGATGCTGGTAGTCCAAGACCAAGTGTGGAACAGGGTAACTGTAAACCGTGCAGAAAAGCGGTCAACTAGATACTATATGGATGAGTTTCACTTATTATTAAAAGAAGAACAAACAGCAGCCTATAGTGTGGAAATTTGGAAAAGGTTTAGGAAATGGGGAGGTATTCCTACAGGTATTACCCAAAATGTGAAAGATCTTTTATCCTCCAGGGAGGTAGAGAATATCTTTGAAAACTCTGATTTTATCTATATGCTCAACCAAGCATCAGGGGACAGACAAATCCTAGCCAAGCAACTTAATATTTCCCCTCATCAATTGTCCTATGTAACTCATTCAGGTGAGGGAGAAGGACTTTTGTTTTATGGAAATATAATACTACCCTTTACTGATAAGTTTCCAAAGGATACAGAGTTATATCAGATTATGACGACAAAACCAAATGAAATTAACGAGGAATAACGGGGAGGTGCTTTATGAACGAAAAAAGTAAAAATCCCTTCCGCCCTGCTGGCAAGGTATCAAGACTTACCTTTACAGAAGAAGAAAGGGCTGACCCTAATCTTGAAAAACCAATAAAGAAAGCAGAAAAGGCAGGAGATAAATTAGAAAAGGCACAGGAAAAAATACCTAAAAAGAAAAGTTTAGTTACCAAACGCACCATTGATGCCAAGACAGGCAAAGCAAAGGTGCGTTTATATTTTGAAGAAAGTGATAAACCCAAGCCACCTTCTAAGTTTTCACATAAGTTAAAGACTATACCACAAAGAGAACTTCTTGCTAAAATTCATAAGGAAATCAGGGAAGGTGAAGAAGATAATGTAGGAGTAGAAGCGGCTCATAAAACTGAACAAGGTGGAGAATTTGTTGCTAATAGGATAAGAAGCGGTTATCACAGCCATAAATTAAAACCTTATAGACAGCTTGCAAGGGCAGAAAAAAAGACAGTTAAGGCGGAGGTAAATTACCTTTATAAAAAGAGTTTAGGAGATAATCCAAAGCCTACTACTAATCCAATTTCCCGTTGGCAACAAAAACAGGCAATTAAAAAGGAATACATTGCAAAGAGATATGGAAAAGGTGCAAAAACAACTAAAGAAACAGTTATAAACACTAAAAAAACAGTGGGAAAGGTAGCAGATACAACAGAGAAAATAACAAGATTTGCTGTTAAAAACCATAAAACTATCTTGATTATTCTTGGACTTGGAGCAGCACTTTTGTTTTTAATGAGTGCTGTTTCATCCTGCTCTGTTATCTTGGAAGGTGGACTTCAAAGTGTCGTAGCTACTTCCTATACATCAGAAGATGAGGATATTATTGCTGTAGATGAAGATTACACCTCATTGGAACAGGCACTACAGGTACGGATTGATAATATAGAAAGTGAATATCCGGGCTATGATGAATACCAATACCATTTAGATGAAATAGGGCATAATCCTTTTACCCTTGCCTCATATCTAACGGCAAAGCTACAGGTTTATACTAGATCTGAAATAGGCTCAGAGTTAAAAGCCTTGTTTGATGAGCAATATACTCTAACTACCCATGAGGAAATACAGGTGCGTTATCGAACGGAAACAAGGACTGATACATGGACAGATAGTGATGGCAATACCCATAGTGATACCTATACAGTAGAAGTTCCTTATGATTATTATATCCTTCATGTAACCTTAAAAAATAAGGATATTAGTCTTATTGCCTCAAATAATTTAACCACAGACCAATATGAAATGTTTGGGGTCTATATGGAAACACAGGGCAATAAGCCCTATTTATTTGCAGGAAATATCTATGCTCCTAACAGGGGTGAATATACAGACTATGATATACCACCAGATGCACTAACTGACCCTGACTTTGCTGCCCTTATTAAAGAGGCTGAAAAGTATTTAGGATACCCCTATGTATGGGGCGGAAGTTCACCCTCTACCAG
>CAYPPC010000400.1:543-2181 GCA_964412435.1 uncultured Paludibacter sp. | reverse complement strand
AATTGCCAAAGGAGTTGAGAAGAAAATCAAGGTGAATAAATTGGTTTCCTGTCAGTTTTGTAATGGATCTGGTGCTGAAGCCGGCTCCGGATCAGAGACCTGTGATACCTGTAAGGGCTCAGGAAGGGTAACCCGCGTACAGCAAACTATTTTGGGTCAGATGCAGACCACTGCAGGCTGTCCTACCTGTGATGGTGAAGGAAAAATTATTAAAAACAAATGTTCTCACTGTAATGGCGAGGGCGTTCTGAAAGAGGAAGAGATAATCAGCATCAATATCCCGGCCGGTGTAATGGAAGGAATGCAACTTTCCGTAAGCGGAAAAGGTAATGCTGCCCGTCGTGGTGGTGTTAATGGTGACCTGCTGGTGGTGATTGAAGAGGAGGACCATCCGGAACTGATTCGTGATGAAAACGACCTGATTTACAATCTTTTGCTGTCTGTTCCGGTAGCCACATTGGGTGGTGCGGTAGAAGTGCCTACGGTCGATGGAAAAGTGAAAGTAAACATTCCGGCAGCAACGCAACCCGGTAAAGTGCTTCGCTTACGCGGAAAAGGATTACCAAGCGTAAACAGTTACGGAAAAGGTGATTTGTTGGTGAATATCGGCGTGTTTATTCCTGAAAAACTCTCGAAAGAGGAGAAAAAGCAGATGGAAGCCTTGAAAAGTTCGGAAAACTTCACTCCGAACGATACGGCAAAAAAAGGTTTCTTCTCACACTTGAGAAATATGTTTAATTAATTTTCTACGGCTTAAGCCGTTTTATATATAACAAAAGCTACTTTACTGTGAAGTGAAGTAGCTTTTTTTTACTCAAATTCTGGCGAAAATACTTTACATTTCGTCTGAAATGTGTTTTTGTGTAACGCTTTTTCTTCGTTTTATATTTGGGGAAGATTCATTGATTTGGTTTTTTGTCAGCATCAAAAAGAGTAAAATTATTATATAGCGAGCTGTTTCAGAAAACACAAAAATTATTCTCCGCAATAAATGCGGAGAATAGAAGACTTATTCACCGCATATTTAAAACTTAGCCATAGAAAATTGGAGAAATCATCGGGATTTATATCGGATAAAAGAGTTATCAGCTCTGACATTTCATATAAACACTTGAAATTTAGCGTCAAATTTACTATCTTTGCACCTCTTTTGGCTGTCGTTTCATTTCCTGGAGGAGGGCCCGATAAAATCAGATAATAACAAAAAAATATAAAGAGTTAGAGAACTATGTTTCAATCATTAAGTGAAAGACTTGAACGGTCATTTCAGATACTGAAAGGTGAAGGTCGGATTACCGAAATTAATGTGGCAGAGACACTGAAAGATGTGCGTAAAGCACTTCTGGATGCTGACGTAAACTACCGCGTTGCGAAAACATTTACCGATACGGTAAAAGACAAAGCGATGGGGCAAAACGTACTGACAGCTCTGAAGCCACAGCAGCTGATGGTGAAAATTGTGCACGATGAGCTGACCGAATTGATGGGTGGAAGCAGCGTGGATGTAAACCTGGCAGGTACACCGGCTGTGATTTTGATGTCAGGTCTGCAAGGTTCCGGTAAAACTACTTTCTCAGGTAAGCTGGCCAATATGCTGAAAAGCAAGCGCGGCAAGCGTCCTCTGCTGGTAGCTTGTGA
>CAYPPC010000400.1:0-533 GCA_964412435.1 uncultured Paludibacter sp. | reverse complement strand
CGTTTATCGTCCTGCTGCTATTGAGCAGCTGAAAGTGCTGGGTGAGCAACTTCAAATTCCGGTGTATGCGGAAGAGGATAACAAAAACCCGGTGAAAATTGCACAGGAAGCTATTAAACATGCCCGCACCATGGGTCATGATGTGGTGATTGTCGACACCGCGGGTCGTCTGGCCATTGATGAGCAGATGATGAACGAGATCGCCTCTATCAAAGATGCTATCAAACCGCAGGAAATTCTTTTTGTGGTGGATGCGATGACCGGTCAGGATGCCGTAAACACAGCCAAAGAGTTTAACGAACGCCTCAATTTTGATGGTGTGGTGCTCACTAAGCTGGATGGTGATACCCGGGGTGGTGCTGCGCTCTCAATCCGTACCGTAGTTGACAAGCCGATTAAGTTTGTAGGTACCGGTGAGAAAATGGATGCATTAGATGTGTTCCACCCTTCGCGTATGGCCGACCGTATTCTCGGCATGGGTGACATTGTTTCTCTTGTCGAGCGTGCTCAGGAGCAGTATGATGAGGAGGAAG
>CAYPPC010000399.1:0-2184 GCA_964412435.1 uncultured Paludibacter sp. | reverse complement strand
AACCACCATGCTGCATGAGTTTGGTCACGCGCTGCACGGCATGCTAGCCAATACCACTTACGAAAGTCTTTCGGGTACCAGTGTTTACCGCGATTTCGTAGAGTTACCATCACAAATTTTGGAAAACTGGGCTTTTGAGCAGGAGTTTCTGGATCGTTTTGCTGTGCATTACGAAACCGGCGAGAAAATCCCGGCTGAACTGATTCAAAAAATCAAAGACGCTGCCAATTACACCACCGGTTATCTCACATTGCGTCAGCTTAGCTTTGGGTTCTTAGATATGGCCTGGCATACCCTTGAACAACCCTTTGCAGGTGATGTTGTAGCTTTTGAACAAGAAGCGATGAAGCCGGCATTGGTGCTGCCCATCGTTGATAAAACAGCGATGAGTCCTGTATTCAGCCACATTTTTGCCGGAGGCTATGCGGCAGGCTATTATAGCTACAAATGGGCCGAAGTGCTCGATGCCGATGCCTACGCTGCATTTCAGGAGAAAGGAATTTTTGACAAAAAAACAGCCGATGCCTTCCGAATTCACATCTTAGAAAAAGGCGGCAGTGAGCATCCGATGACGCTTTACAAACGTTTTCGGGGCGAGGAACCCAATATTGATGCCTTGTTGAAGCGAAACGGTGTGATTTAGAGTAACTTTGTGCTTTCTGAGTTAAGTTTTTTGCATCAAGTGGAACATCCCGATTTGTCGGGGGGGGGCAAAAATGAAGTGAGGTTTGGGGCAAAGCCCCATCCAATCATTTTGCAATGAAATCCATTCACCCATACAATATTAAAATTCAACAGAAACGCATTTATTTATACAACAATGAAACACAAACTATTTATGATTTTACTGGCAGGAACACTGGCTGCCTGTACCGGCAAAAAGATGAAATATGCTGATTATGACGATTATCCCGTGTATAACGGGAACGATATGGAGCTGACTTATTCGTCATTCAGTTCTAAATTCCGGGTGTGGTCGCCCGCTGCTGATCAGGTGAAACTGCTGCTTTTTGATGATGGCGAAGAGGGATCGGCCTACGAAATGATCGATATGAAGCGAGCTAAAGACGGTACCTGGACTGCTGAAATTTCAGGTAATCTGAAAGGCAAATTTTACACTTTCCAGATAAATCAGGATGGTAAGTGGTATGACGAAACGCCCGGTATCTGGGCCAAAGCGGTCGGTATCAACGGCAAGCGCGCCGCCATTATCGATATGAAAGAGACCAATCCGAAAGATTGGAAAAAGGATAAGCACGTAGTTCCGGAAAATCCGACTGATGCCGTGATTTATGAGGTGCATATGCGCGATTTTTCCATTTCGCCCACGTCAGGCATCGAGAATAAGGGGAAATTCCTGGCATTTACCGAAAGGGGAACCAAAAACGAGCACGGACAAGCGACCGGAATTGACCACCTGAAAGAGTTAGGCATAACACATGTGCATTTGCTACCGTCTTACGATTTTGCGTCGATTGATGAGTCAACGCTACACGAAAATGTGTACAACTGGGGCTACGATCCGCTTAACTACAATGTGCCGGAGGGGAGTTATTCTACCAACCCTGCCGATCCGGTTAGCCGCATCCGCGAGTTTAAAGAGATGGTGCAGGCGCTGCACAGCGAGGGTATTGGGGTGATAATGGACGTGGTGTACAACCACACGTATGTGAGTGAAAATAGCCATTTGAACCTGTTGGTGCCGGGTTATTTCTATCGCTTCAACGCCGATAGCACCTGGTCGGATGCTTCGGGTTGCGGTAATGAAACTGCTTCGGATCGCCCGATGATGCGTAAATTTATCGTGGAATCGGTGGTGCACTGGGCTACGGAGTACCATATCGACGGTTTTCGCTTCGATTTGATGGGTATTCACGATATTGAGACGATGAACACCGTGCGCGAAGCCCTGAACAAAGTAAATCCGAACATTCTGATTTATGGTGAGGGCTGGACGGCCGGTACTTCGCCTTTGGCGGAAAGTGAGCGTGCTGTTAAGCGCAATGTGAGTCAGCTCGACGGCATTGCGGTGTTTAGCGACGATATTCGCGATGCGCTGAAAGGTAACTGGACGAATGACCTGCCCGGTTTTGCAGCGGGACAGGACAGTTTGGAAAATGCAATTAAATTTGCCGTTACGGCATCCACGCCTTTCCCCGGTTTGAAGTATGAAAATTTAGTGCA
>CAYPPC010000398.1:0-2193 GCA_964412435.1 uncultured Paludibacter sp. | reverse complement strand
CTTGATTGCTACGACATTTAGACACAACGGCGTAGTTTATGTGTTTTTCCTACCTCTTTTATTATTTATGTATTACAGAGAAGCCCTCTGGCTTAAAAAGTTCATTTTTTCATATTTACTATTGTCATTTTTTCTTTTACAATTGTTGCCGATGATGGTTGTTTCACATAACAAGCCTTTTTGGATGAAGGCAGAGAGTCTTTTTGCCTATCATATGAGTGGAGCACTTTATGTCAACAGGGAAGAAGAAATGACAAAGGAGCTAAAAAGTACACTGGAGACGATTTCTTTCGATGTGGATAATTTAAAACATAGTTATAATCGGCTTTACTGGAATCCGCTGTATTGGAATGAAAGCATTAACAAAGAGGTTCTAAATAAGCCTGATTTTTGGGATGCGCTGCTACCAGAGTTCTACTTTCGCAACTTTTTGCCGAATTTCTGGTTTATTGCACAAGAAAAGCTTTTGGCTTTTTGGGAAATTTCTGTTGGTGATGGATACGAGCATGGTTTAAGAAAAGATGCCGATGGAAATGGGGCATACTCTGTTGAGCCAAATCACATTGGATTAAAGACAGCACCTGTATCTAATAGATTGAATGAGTATTTGGGGGGTAAGATTGTTAATATGGAGATCAATGGACTGGCAGATATGATTCTTTGGAACTTAGTGGTACCTCTCGGTTTATTAGTGCTTTTGTTAATTCTGGGATTTAGGAAGAAGAGGCGTGATTATCAGATTTTTTCACTCGCAATTTTAATGCACCTGCCTTTTCTTATTGTATTTAATGTTGCGGGCGATTGGCGGTATTTTTACTTTTTCTACTTATCCTTTTTTATTACGATACCATTTTTATTTCTCAAATCCGTAAAGCCTCATAAAGATCTGAAAACATCATAATATCAGTAGATATGAAACAAAGCACAGAGAAAAAACAAATTGCTTATATTCTTCCAAGTATTGAACTTTCAGGAGGCGTTGCTGTTGTTCTGCAGCATGCGAATCGTCTGAAGGAAAGAGGTTACGATGTGGCAGTAGTGAACTTGCAGCTTGAGTCAAAACCTGAAATTGATTGGTTTGTATGTCAATTTCCTATTTACAATTGGGATTGGACGAAAGAGGACTTCCCATTAAATAACGTGGATATTGCTGTAGCAACTCATTTTTCTACTGCCAAAATTGTAAAAAATAAAATACCGCAAGCAAAACGCAAGTTATATTTTGTGCAGTCAGATGAAAGAAGGTTTGGTTTGGACGCTCAGCAGTTTATAGAATGTCACGAATCCTATCAGTTGGGTCTGGAATTTATGACGGAGGCAATGTGGATTCAACGATGGCTGAAGGAAGAATTTAATCAAGATGCCTATTACGTGCCCAACGGCTTGGATGAAAAAATCTTTTTTCCCGTACCGCCAATCCAAAAAAAGACACATCGCGCGCGTGTTCTCCTGGAAGGTCCAATCGACGTACCTTTCAAAGGTATGGATGATTCTTATAATGCCGTTAAGGATCTTGATTGCGAGCTGTGGATGATCAGCTCTGCAGGAAAACCAAAGAGCGGATGGCACTATGATTGTTTTTTCGAAAAAGTGCCGATGGAAGAAATGAAAGGCATTTACTCATCATGTGATATATTTCTGAAAATGAGCAAAGTGGAGGGCTTTTTTGGTCCGCCGCTGGAAGCAATGGCATGCGGTTGCGTGCCAGTTGTAGCTGATTGCACAGGTTTTGATGAGTATATCGTAGACGGGGAAAATGCTTCGGTGGTGAAAGTAGGTGATGTACAATCCGCACGAAAAGCCGTGATGCGTCTCGCGCAAGATAAGGCGCTGAGAGAAAAGATGAGGGCGGCGGGAAAGAAAACCGCGCAAGAGTGGTCATGGAATAAATCGATGGATTACCTGGAAAAGGTTTTGCATAAAGAAGATATTATGCCATATTACACCAATGATTTCCCCAAGCGATATGATTTTTCCGAGGTAATGCATTATTATAAGGATCGCGTGATTGAGGAGAGTGTGGAAAAAATCACTCATCTTGATGTAGAGCGTAATCGTGCAGCTGTGGAAAATGCTGCATTACAACATACCATTGACAGCATACGGCAGGAAACCCTGGACAAACTGGTCATCCCGGCTGACGCCATCCTGGCGGGCGACGCGGTGCCCGCCGCGGCCCAGCGACCGCTGCAG
>CAYPPC010000397.1:0-2196 GCA_964412435.1 uncultured Paludibacter sp. | reverse complement strand
AAACCTCAAAGTCAGATTTGTATCGTGTACCTGTATTGGTAGCTTCAAAATCTTTAATGATCTGGATGAATACATCCATGTTCCTGCTGTCGCGATAGCGTGCATACATACTGCGTTTCGCCTGCAACCACTTTTCATCGCTTATAGTATAAATATCATCGCTCAGCTGTAAAGCATCAATAAAAAAACGTACCTCATCCAGGTTGTAGAGACTAAAGCCATCATTTGACTGAATAAGTTTAGCCGGGATATTGTTTTTAAGCAATAATCCGGTGACTTGCGAGGCCTCTTCATTGGTTCTTGTCAACACCGAAGTGGTCCCAGAAAGTCTGTCTGAAAGGATATTCTGCACCAGTGGATAAATCAGATGATTACTTTGGTGACGAACAACTTTTATCATTCCGTCATCATGTTGTTTGGCAATGATGGGCGTATGTTTCAGACGTTTGGAAATCTGTTTAACAAATTGGTTGGAGTACTCTACCAAATTACTTTTGCTTCTGTAGTTTTCAACCAGCTCGTGCATTACAGAGTTGTCGCTTGATACAAACTTTTCAAGATACTTTGAGTCGGAACCTCTGAATTCGTAGATATTCTGATCGTCATCACCCACCGCGATCACCCGCATCTCTTCATTTTGTTCCATCAATGTTTTCACCAATCTGAATTCATCAGCATCCATGTCCTGCGCTTCATCAATAACTAAAACGGTTTTGGTAATTCGGCTCACTTCGACATCACCATTTTTTATGCGCTCAATAGTGTTTGTGATGATTTTGTCAGACTTCTCCAAACTTCCGACCCTGCCCAGCAGGTCGAAACAGTAAGAGTGAAAAGTTTTTATCTCGATATAGTTGGCTGTATTTCCTATCAAATGAAGCAAACGTTTTTTGAACTCAGTAGCAGCAGCACGTGAAAAAGTAAGCATCAGCAGCTGCTCATGTTTTACATCTTCCATCAGTAGTAAAGAGGCCAGTTTATGTACTAAAACACGGGTTTTACCACTCCCGGGGCCTGCGGCTACCACGATGTGACGGGTTTCGTTATCGTTGATGATTTTTAATTGTGTAGGAGAAAGTTCTCCAAAAAGTTGCTTGAATTTAGTTGGCGTGATATTGCGCTTAATCTCATTTTGGCGACTACCTTTGAAGTATTTGTGCAAAAATAGGGGATAACTCATCTGGAAGTAATCCTCAACAAACTGCAGTGCATTTTTGTAGTCGGTAATCATCATGTTGGCATATTCACCAACAATATGTATCTGTTGCACCTTACTTTCGTAAAACTGATTCAATTTTTGATAATCATCTTTGGTGTATCTTTTTTTGTTGTCCCGCTCGGTGCGTTCAATAGTAAGACTGTTGTAAAGTACAAGAAAACCGCCTTCAATTTTGATAGCTTCAATTCTTGAGAGATAAAAGAGCGTGTCTTCAATATCATCGAGATCGATTTCAAATTTGAACAGGCTCGCACTGTTTTCGTAAGCGTTTTTTAACTCATGCACAGAGAACTCCACCAAAACTTCTTCTTTCCCGGCATCATTTTTAGAAATATTCAGATTGCTTTTATCGTAAAGATACTCAATAATAAATTGTGCTAAGGCGTGACGCTTTTCCAACTTTTCGCTAAGAGACTCCTTGCTGTGCAGAGCAATCATTGATATGTGATTATTGGACTCCATCCCTTTCCGCTTGATCCAGTTTTTTATAGCCCAGAAATTAAAAACAGTTTTAATTTTATAGGTACTGATGTCGCGAATTCCAAGCTCTTCAGCCATTTCGTTTAACTCTTTGATGTGAAAGATTTTCTCTTCCTGTGTGATATGGGGCAGTAAAAAGCTCTCAATGGCACTGAACGACTTAAGGATGTTGAGAGAGCGGTTTCTGTTCTCTCCTTTTTTTATAAATGCGGTTAAATCTTTGGTGTCAGCTAAAATGTTCTCCTCCCGTAACAGGTTGATTATTTCAATTACTTCAGCTTTTACAATACCTAAATGATCACTGATATAATCTATTCTAGACTCACCGGTTTCCTCACTCTCCTGTTTTTTGCTTTTACTGGAGAAGAGTTTTCTAATAATTCTAACAGCATTTGCTTTCTGTTTCTCATCAAAAATGGTGGATTTTCTAATTTTATCAATGGCCTCCTGTGCATTTCTGGAAAGAATGCTGTTAGCAAAAATACGCGGCATGTTTT
>CAYPPC010000396.1:0-2197 GCA_964412435.1 uncultured Paludibacter sp. | reverse complement strand
TATCTTTGAACTGAAAGTAAAAATTGTAACTGATTTCTATTGGAGTTAGCCCCGAAAAGTTAATTAAACATAAACAAGCTCACTTCCTTGTAACGTTTTCGACCATTTATGCATCAATATTAATACAGCGCAGAAATTAATTTGGTCTACAAATAAAGAAGTATCATGAAACAGGTAAAGTATATAGCATTTATTTTTCTCCTTATACTTGTTAGCAGCTGCAAAGAAGATATTCCCTTACAGGAGTTTGACTCCGGCATTAAAATAAGCATGTGGGAATCAGCGGAAGCCGATAAACGGACTTTGCAATTTCGTTGTGAAACTGAGATGATATATCCCTGTATGAATTATCTAATTATTCATTCTGTTAAACGCTCTTCCAATACGATTAACATCGATTTTAAAGGAATTTATATGCCAGGCATCTGCAGCAATGCTTTTGGACCGGCAGTCACTACTGTCAATCTTGAAACACTCCCTCCGGGTGATTACACTCTGAAACTTAAAGTAGGGGCAGAAAGCAGTAATGCTGTACTAAGCGTATTTCCGGAGATGTATTCTATCTCATCTTCAAGTTTGGAGCAAATCCAGTTCACTCCACCACAATTGAGTCGTATCCCTGAAAACACCATTTGGGGAATCATAGGCTATCATATAAGTTCAAACGAGTCATCAGCACAATCGTTTGTAGATACACTTTTACAAAACGGAGCTGTAGCACGCAAATACACTCCGGGTAGTTACGGTTATTTCAACATACATTCTGACGGTACAATTTTACCGCCCGAAAATCATGGTTATTGGTTTGTTCTTCCTTTTATATTGGAGTTTACCGGAGATAACGCTCTAATTAAAATGATCTTAGAAGATTTCAGAAAAGAATATGGAGACGACCTTAAAATCACTGTTCACACAACAAAAGGAGAATCATTTTATAGTTGGCGATAAAACAATAATATAATTTTACATTTAAGTATTATGAGAACAAAAAAGAAACATCAAAGATTATTGGATTGGAAATTTTTGACAAGTTCAATAACGATTTTATTTATGCTGTTTGTACTGACCGGATGTTTAGAAAAAACTGATGACTGTGCCAAAGCAATTTGTACTGAAGAGTACAGATCTCTCAGTATCACACTAAAATATGAAGATAACGAGCCGGTAGCTCTTGACAGCGCCAAAGTACTCTGGCTGGAGCGCGGTATTATTTTCATGCAGCGTCAGGAAATCTGGGAAGAATCTCGTGAAAATGGCAGATATCATGTGGCAGACGATGGCATGAGAAACTTCTTCTACAACACCAAGGCTACGCTTGAGTTTTCAGCCTATCTGGATGGGAAGATAGTTCACAAGCAGGAGATTATTATTACTGCAGACTGCTGCCACATTGATATTTTAAGCTCCGGACCTTTTGAGAAAGTAATTAACCGTGATCCGGACATCGAGGTACCGGCCGACTAAACAATAAGTATGGCAGATTATTTCCACTACGGTGCTCAAGAGATTGAGCATCTAAAAAAAGCAGATAAGAAACTGGCTTCAGCCATAGAACAAATTGGGCTGATAAAGAGACCGGTGATGTCCGATCTTTTTACCTCCCTGGTGCACTCTATTGTAAGTCAGCAGATTTCCGGGAAAGCGCGCGACACCATCTGGCAACGCATTGAAACAGGCCTCGAAGCAATTACACCTGCAATTATTCATCGATTGCCAATAGAAGAACTTCAACAGTTTGGAATCTCATTCCGGAAAGCAGATTATATCAAATCTGCTGCAGAGAAAGTTTATTCCGGTGAACTCGATTTGGAGGCGTTATATCATCTTCCGGACGAAGAGGTAATTCAAAAGCTAACAGAACTGAAAGGGATTGGCGTTTGGACTGCAGAAATGCTGCTACTTTTCACTATGCAACGACCCAATATCCTGAGCTTTGGAGACCTGGCAATTCAGCGTGGTTTGAGAATGCTTTACGGACACCGTGAAATTGACCGAACCAGATTTGCACGTTACCACAAACGCTATTCACCCTATGCGTCGGTTGCCAGTTTCTACTTATGGGAAATCTCCGGCGGCGTCATTGAAGGGCTGGTTGATAAAGCTGCTAAAAAGAAATAGTCTATTGCTTAATTGGTGTATTAGTATATGTTTATGCCTGAAAAACGTTGACCGTTTTTGATTAATAAATTCAATTAGC
>CAYPPC010000395.1:1972-2198 GCA_964412435.1 uncultured Paludibacter sp. | reverse complement strand
ATATTGTCAGCGGCGAAGGTGAGTTTGTGCTGGGCGATTTACTGCATGCATTAGAAAATGATCTGGCTACGGACAATATCCCGGGAGTATCCTCGCAAAAGAGAATAAATAAGCAGAGCGTACAGGCAGACATAGCCCGGCTGGCAGCCTGTGACTCTCCCTATCAGCTTCCTGAAGATCGTGAAGGGATGAAAAATCGCATTATCTATTTTGAAACTTCGCGGGG
>CAYPPC010000395.1:274-1934 GCA_964412435.1 uncultured Paludibacter sp. | reverse complement strand
TCCGGAAACACATATCCGGGAAAATCTTGGCTATCTGCTTGAAAATGGTGCGCGCCGCATCAAATTTTTAGACCGCACCTTCAACCTGAATAAAGCCCACACAGCCCGGGTCTTTGATTTTCTGTACGAAAACTACCGGCCGGGGGTGAGTTGTCAGTTTGAGATTTATGCAGATTTACTCGACGATAAAGTCATTGCTTCTCTGAATGAAAAAGTGCCTGCCAACTATTTTCGTTTCGAAATAGGTATTCAATCGACCTATGAGCCGACCAATCTGGAGGTGAAGCGGGTGCAGAATTTCCCTTTGCTGGCGCACAATATCAGGCAGCTGATGGATGGCGGGAAGATTGACCTGCACCTTGATCTGATTGCGGGGCTGCCGCATGAGAATTTTGAACGTTTTGTGCAATCATTCAATGATGTTTTTGAACTGGGTGCTAAAGAGTTGCAATTGGGTTTCTTGAAACTGTTGCGAGGCACTAATTTGCGTAAAAATGCTGCTCGATATGGCTATATTTATGATGAAAATGCACCCTACGAAGTGTCGGAAAGTAAGGATATTTCAGCGACAGAGATGGATCGGATTCATGAAGCGGAGCATGCCCTGGAGAAATTCTGGAACAGCGGCCGCTTTCCGGAAACGATGAAGCTGATTTTTGAAAAGCATTATCAGAGAAGATATTTCGAGTTTTTCGATGAAGTAGGGGTTTATTATAAAACACATAATTTGCCTCACAGGGCCTATCTGCTTGAAGATTTGTTCCGCTATCTGAACGGTTTTCTGCTACAACAAGGCATAGATGCTTCGGAAACGCTGCGTGACGATTATTATAGCAACTTCAAAAGCAGGCCGCGCGGCTACTGGGAGGAGCGACCCAATCCGGAAGAGAGTAAAAGAGCTCTATATATAATAGGTCAGGACAGAGAGTTTTTGAAAAAACACGGTCTGACACGAAAAATAGTAGAAAAGCAGGGAGTGGCTGACAAACAGGAGGATGGGAGCTGGTTATTGAATCTGTTTTTACAAAACGGACCGGAGAGCAGGCGCCTGACCCTTTCATATCAGCTAAAGTCAAAATAATTTTGTAAATTTGCAGAAGAAATAAAAATAGAAAAATGGCAACAATTTATCAAAACTTATCGGACTACGACGCCGACAGCATGCCTGACAAGGAACTTGTGGCAAAACAATCTTACGCCATTGCGGTGGCTGACTGGAATCCGGATATCACACATACATTGCTCGAGGGAGCGTATAAAACATTGGTAGAGAACGGAGTAAAGGAAAAAAACATTGATGTGGTGCATGTGCCCGGAACATTTGAACTGACTTATGCGGCAGCGCAGCTGACAGCTAAGAAAGTGAAGAAAATGGATAATAAAATCAATGAGTATGCGGCAGTGATCGTACTGGGTTGCGTTATTCAGGGAGAAACTCCACACTTTACTTACGTTTGTGAAGGCGTTACTCAGGGGATTACGCAGTTAAATCTTAATCCGGACGGAGCTCCTGTGATTTTTGGAGTGCTTACCACCGACACTTTGCAGCAGGCAAAAGACCGTGCAGGAGGCATTCACGGCAATAAAGGAGACGAAGCTGCAATAACTGCAATAAAAATGGCGAATAATATTTGGTAGTTACAAAAATTGTACTTAACTT
>CAYPPC010000395.1:0-264 GCA_964412435.1 uncultured Paludibacter sp. | reverse complement strand
CGTGATTTGTAATCTCGGGGTCGTTGGTTCGAATCCGACAAGAGGCTCAAAAAATAGAGTAATAATCTTTAAAATGGGCAGATACCAAAGTGGCCAAATGGGGCTGACTGTAACTCAGCTGTCTTTCGACTTCGGAGGTTCGAATCCTTCTCTGCCCACAAGGAAGTCTTCTGTCAGAAGGCTGAACACAGTACTACTACTGACAACAACGCGGAAGTAGCTCAGTTGATAGAGCATCAGCCTTCCAAGCTGAGGGTCGCGGGT
>CAYPPC010000394.1:0-2200 GCA_964412435.1 uncultured Paludibacter sp. | reverse complement strand
TTTAAACCTTCTATATGTATCTAATCTAGCATCCCAATATTTAGTGTTTTTTACAATATACTGCTCTTTTTGAACTTCTCCCTTATAGACTCTATGTCTTAGAATTAATCCTTCAGTATTTAAACTTTGATGTTTATATTTGTTAGCTTCTTTAGCACTAAAACCTAGAGACCTATAATAGTGATATCTTTCTCTTAAGATTTGATTTCTATTCTTTTTCATAGTACCGTATACCTAATAGCTTTTATATTATCTTGTTCAATTATTTCATCAATAATAATTTTCTTTTGCTTTTGCTGTTTTAAAAGAGTTTTTAAAGTTCTTTCAAATTGTGCTCGTTGTTTATTTACTGTATAGTTTAGATTACCTATATGCTTCTTATGAAACTGTTGTCTAGGTGGTAAATTAACATCAGTATTTAATTTAAAAACTAAATAACCCTTTCTCATAGTTAAAATCCTTTCTGCTTAGCATATCTAAGCATAGCGTTTAAAACATTTTTATAGGTACTTTTCTCGCTTTCAGCAACTGAACGAATAAATGAATCTAATTCGTTTTCTACATTAACAGTTATTTTAATATCTTTTTTTGATAATAAGTTTGTTCTATTCATTCGTTTTTCCTCGCTTTTCTAAGTATTGAAATAGTCTGATCTATTATTGCTTTATCATTATCATCCAATAAATGTTTATATGTATATAAACCCTCAGCAAATGATTTTGCATATTTTAATATAGTGTTTTTCTTGCGAATATCTTTTTTACTCATAAATATCATCTAATAATTTAATAACGAAATCATAAACATATGCTTTGTTTAAAAAATAATCAATTTCATCATCAGTATAACCAAAATCTATAGCAGAATCTAATGCTCTTTTATTCGCATCAGCATTAATTTTAATTACTCTAATCGCATAATTTAATTTTAACTTATTAACTTTCATTTTTCTAACTGCTTGATCATAAATTGTTTTATTCATTTTTAATCACCTCTATATCTAAACTATCAACTATACGGTCAATAACTTCTTCAATATCGTTTTCATCGCCGATGTATTCTCCACCTAAATTGTAATAGGTCAAAGCGCTAATTTCTAATATTTCAGCATCTTCTAATTTTTGTTCTAAACATTCCCAGCAATATAACTTGTCTTCATATTTATATAACTCTTCATCAACTGTTGTAACCCACCTATAAACTTCAAAACATCTATCGCACTTTTCTTTAATCATTTTTCAATCTCCTTTTTAGTGTAGATTAAGAGCCTAAAAAGGCTCTTGTGGATCTACTGGTTCGTTTTGTGCTTTAGGGAAGAATGTTAGTTCTCTAACTGTGATGTTAGTGTTATAGTATGTTGTACCATCTTTTTCGTTAACAAAGATATTAATACTACCAACAATACCTAACATATCACCTTTAGAGATATACTTAACTAGATTTTTAGCATTGTCTCGCCAAACAATACAATCAATAAAGTCAACTTGTCTCTCTCCCTCTTTGTTAGCCGGTCTATTAACCGCTAACGTAAATCTTGAATAACCCACTTTATTTTGTGTATAAAATAATTCTGGATCCTTTGTAATTCTACCTACTAATACTACATTGTTTAACATATGTAAAACCTCCTAGCTGTTCTTAGGTTGCCAACCTTTGTATCTATATACTACCATACAATTATATGGTTGTCAATAGTTTTGATAAAAATATTTTTAATTATAAATAAACATATAAAAAAAGGACTGAATTAATCAGTCCATATTAATATTAAGTTTTTAATTAAGAAGGGATACCGTAGATATCTATGTAAAGGGCATCTTCATTTACGTCTAAACCTAATTGATAATAATGAAAATTACTATTTATATTTATAATATAAGAAGGACTTGAAGATTTAATCACTATCATATTGTTATATTCACCATAATCATAAACATTAATAAAAAAATAATCATATTCAAAATCGTTAAAATCAATATCTAATATAGATTCGATTGTAAAAATAAAATCATTAGTTGTGGGTATATCATCATAATAGAAATCACTATATAACAATTCCCATTTTGGTGTTTCTGGGGGAGTTGGTGGATTGAAAGCAATTTCTAATGTAAGATTCATAGTCGTTGAATCAATAAAAAATATACGGTATACATAATTATCATTAGTAATTACTAAATCACCTACCCTCATATTGTGTACG
>CAYPPC010000393.1:0-2202 GCA_964412435.1 uncultured Paludibacter sp. | reverse complement strand
TCATCGCCGTCGCCCAGCGCATCCCCGAAACCATCCTCCAGGAAGACCCCAAACTTCTCATGTGGTACGACCAGGCATTGACCCGGTCAGGGGAGGCATGAGAAACGCGAATGAACACGAAGAAATGCGAATTCATCTCGCTCGTTGACCTTGGGATGGCCTACCGGAAGGCCAAGGCAGATTTATTCTATTCACCAAGAGCATGCAAGAAAGATCTGCTCGTTTTTGAGTCGGCACTTGAGGAGAATCTAGAGGCGATTCAAGGAAATCTGATCGCGGGAGTTGCCCCAACTTTTTCCGGTCAAATCTACACACTTGTACCGAAAAGCATCAAAGCCGCCGAACCGGAAACAGATGTGCTCAGTTCATCCCCTCAGCATCTATGGAACTCAATCTGCACTGATGCGGAAAGAAAGGGGACAAGGGTACAAGCGGAATTCCGTCTGATGGAGCAATTGTCCGTAGAGTTTCATGTTATTGCGACTCTGTGGATAAACAAAGTTGGACACAAGTTTGAAGAGAAACTGGGCGAATGTGCTCGTGCGAACAGGCTTCGCCGCGGCGAATCGGGGAAGATCAATCCTTTGTCTCTGGGATCTACCGTTCCTTATCTTCACGCTTACTGTAAATGGCGCGACGATGCTTTTGTTGCCATGGAAATGGCATTGGAACAAGAGAAATCCGTCGTCGCCATAACTGCTGATGTGAGTTCGTTCTACCACAAGCTTGATGTCCGATTCATGGTCAATGACGGTTTTCTTCGACAAATCGGCGTTGAGCTAAGCGAGGAAGAACATGCCTTCCATAAGCTGTTCATCAACGCCCTGTGTGAATGGGCTGGCAAGACACCTATTAGATGTGGCTTGCCCGTCGGATTAACGGCATCCTCCCTTATTGCCAACGTTGCACTATTTGAACTCGATCAACTCTTTGAAAGGCAGGTTGTTCCTCTTTATTACGGCCGCTATGTAGATGACATCATCTTGGTCATGGAGAACGGCGCCAATTTCAAGAGTAGCGTTGATGTTTGGGATTGGCTGGCCAAACGCATGGACGGCAGATTGGCATGGAAAGATGAGTCTGAGAAGTGCGAGTTACTGTACTCTCAAGATTACCTTCATGGAAGCGAGATTGTATTCTCTAATGAGAAGAACAAGACCTTTCTGCTTTCAGGCGCCAGCGGCCGGGCTGTGCTGAACTCTATACGCCATGAAGTACAGTCCCGTACCAGCGAATGGCGATCACTTCCTGATTTGCCAAACAAACCAGACCAACTAGAATCTGCCTTACTATCCGCCATTCAACGTGATGGGGTGTCGGCGGACAGCCTCCGAAAGGCGGATAGGATATCGGTGCGGAGGGCAGGATTCTCGCTGAAGTTGCGTGATATTGAGGCCTATTCAAGAATTTTGCCTCCAGAAGCATGGCAGCAACAAAGGCATGCCTTCCTGACTGCTTTCAACCGGCATATTCTGGTGCTTCCCGCTTTCTTTGATTTCTATCCCTATCTCCATCGCGTGGTGTCATTGATGGTCCACTGTGCGGATTTCGAGCACCTCCGTCAGACGCTGGACGCACTGGCTGTCATGCTCATGCAATTGGAAGAATGCGATTGCAGCATCAAGGCAGAGGACGCGCGCAGAAGGAGAAACACGCCGAAGATCTTGCTCCGGTTCAAAAATAACCTGCAAGGACTTATTCTTGAAGCTGTGGAATCCGCGTATCCACTGCGACTCTCAAGGGACGCAAAGCACACATGGTTGGACACTTTCGAAGAACCTCATCCGCTATATACACCTAACGCGATTGCCGAACTGAAAGAACAGTGCCGACGCTATCTCAGAAGAGATTTGGCTTACAAGCCCCTTAAGCAATACCTGTTACCACCAGCACTCTCCGGAGTTGCCCGCCACCCAATCGCGCGAAAAGATCTATGTGTCAAGGATCTGCCGGATACCTCTTCGCTTCTGCAATCTTGCATCCCTACAGGATGTCGTATTGTTGCTCGCCTATCCAATCTACCGGCTTCCGCAGGACTACCGCCCGGACTCCTGTTTCCAGTACGCCCGTTAGGAATTCACGACTTGTATCTGCTTCATCAAGATCCGTTTTCCACAAAAGGCAGGGCCGATGTTGCTGCCGCACTTCTGGCTATGCGCGGGTTCATGCCTGAGAACGAATTGCCTTCACGAGAGAATAAAC
>CAYPPC010000392.1:0-2246 GCA_964412435.1 uncultured Paludibacter sp. | reverse complement strand
ATTGAAAGATTGGGTTGTCGTGAGACAACCTTTCTTTTTTTTAAATAACTTCATAAAAATATTTCTTTTACACCCCTTATTTTTCCCTTATATATTAATAAATTAATTTATGTCCCCGGTTTTGCTCTGTTAACCCGAAAACAATCGATCGATTTCTTTTGTTAGCTTAATGAGATGGCTTGTTTTTTGCAGGTTATTTTTTAATTCATTAAATTTGTAACATACTCAAACTCATACAATATTATAGAGATGCAATCGGTTACTTCCAAAACAAAAAAGATTTTAATAGATGCTGCGCGTGAGCTTTTTGCGCTTCGCGGGAAAGCAAATACCACGATGAACGATATTGCGGAAGCATCCAACAAGGGGAGGCGTACTCTTTATACCTATTTCAGGAATAAAGATGATGTTTACAGAGCTGTTGTGGAAAACGAGGTTAATCTGGTGCTTGAGGTGCTGCGTGAAAATTCAAAGGATGATCTTACGCCTTATAACAAGCTGAAGAACCATATTATTATTCACCTTGACAGCATCAAAAAGTCTGTAACTCGCAACGGCTCCCTGCGTGCAGATTTTTTCAAAGATATTTATGAGGTAGAACGCACGCGTTTGCGTATGGATTCCATTGAGCTTAAAATCATTCGTGATATTCTGGAGTCCGGAATCGAGGCAGGCGAGTTCAAACGGGTAAATGTAGAAACCTTTGCCACAATCATTTTGTACTCATTAAAAGGTCTGGAGGTGCCTTATATCCGCGAGCGTATCGGATCTGAGTTTGATGAGGATAAAAAGAGTGTAATTGAGTTGATATTCAGAGGTATTAAAAGAACATAGAGTAAAACTTAGCAATCAGATATAGAAAAAGAGCTTCGGTCATGAAGCTCTTTTTTTACTTTGAATATATTCCTGACTTCAACACCGGATCAGTCAAATTCTTGTGTCTGTTTTATATCGGGACCGGGGACCGATCTATTTTCGAGATCGAGCCGCTGTGGAGAAATCATATATTTTTCGCTCCTTTTTGCTTTCGCAGATAGCGACAAAATAGACCAGGAAGATAGTGAAGCGCGTGATTCCTTCCTGGGTGTAAAGAGGCTCTTCTATGAGCATAAAGAGCAGGAAAACACCCATGAAAAGTTGTAGCAAAAACGAGCGCTCTTTAATGGCATAGCGGGTGATGCCAAAAAGGAGAAGAATAAGAGCCAGCAGGCCCCAAACCCCAAATTGCACCATATTACCTAAAAACTGGTTGTGCGTATATGTTTTGATATACCCCGTAGGCGGTAAAGTTTCCAGCATCAGCTGCTCCTGGTTTTCCAGGGCAATGTGCTGCTCAAGCATGCCTGTTCCCCACCAGAAATGATCTTTGATGTAGCTGACAGCCAGAGTGTAGTCTGTTTTTCTCACACTATCACTCAGAAAAGTGTCAATTTTATCATCCATCACAATCATAGTGCCTGTTCCGATAATGATGTAAATAAACATTGTCACCTTAAACATATGTTGTTTTAGTCTGGAATAATATAGCCCGATGATACCGATAGTAAAAATAAAGCCAACAATACCAATGCGTGACTGCATCAGGGATAGCATCATCAATGAAAATAGATTAATAATAAAAAACTCTATTTTGGAGATGACAGTTATTCCCTGTTGTTTGTAGCGGAGGTAAAAAGATGTTGTCAATGCCATAAACAGCACTATTGCAATGTAACTGGGGTGAAAATAGTGAGACCAGGAGTTAACAAAAAAGAAAGCGTGATATTTATTGGTGCCACGTATTAAACGTGTCTGTTCTTCCCAAAAAAGCATGTCTGCATCTTCAAAGTATACCTTACTACTCAGCCAGGTAAATAAATCGCTCTCAAGATACTGAAAATTAAACCACCAGTAAATCAGAGAAAAAGTAAGATACACCGTAATGGTTCTGACGAAAATTTTACCAGCCCTGAGCAGCGTGTCTTGTGAAAGATTGAATAGCAAAAATGCAGCGGGGAGTAGATAGAATGTGTAGGTTATCTCCGGAAAATGGAAACCTTTGGATGAACCGATAGTGCCTATACAGAGAAATATGGCGTAGCCGGCCAGAAATCTAAAAACGTAATTGTCCGAATAAACCTTTCGGTTAAAAATAAAGTGCAGCAGTACAATTCCAATGAAAAATCCGGTCATAATTATACCGGCCTTTTTGTTCAGAATAGCTGCGGTAAGCAGCATAGGTAATGCCAAAGCTACAATAAATCCAT
>CAYPPC010000391.1:931-2250 GCA_964412435.1 uncultured Paludibacter sp. | reverse complement strand
TAGACGCGATGAATCGCGTCTCTACAAACCTGCTATAATCGCACAACCAAACCCGTACCCCGCACCAATAAACCAAACCACCCAATTCATAATTCCTCATTTTAATTTATAATTTCTCCATCCGCCGCACGCACTTTCGAATAGCTTCATTGGCTAATTTCCTCATTGTCTCATTAAAAAAAAATGCTTACTTTTGTATATCCGGAAAAACACTGGAATCTATAAACTTAAATACTAACTATTCAGACATGAAATTAAAAACAATCCTTATGGCTATTGCCCTGACAACACTGGCTGCATGCAGTGACGGTAAGCACGAAGGGAGCACTCCCTACATCGGGAAACAGACACCGGTGATTGAAAACGGCCGGATGACTCCGGAAACGCTCTGGGCCCTCGGGCGACTGGGCGGCGTACAGCTTTCGCCCGACAAAAGTAAAATTCTCTACAGCGTATCCTACTACAGCGTAGAGCACAACGCAAGCAACTCCGAACTGTTTGTGATGAATGTGGACGGCACCGACCGGAAGCAAATCACCGAAACCACCAACCGCGTGGCGGCTGCCAAATGGATGAACGACAGCGAACATATCGCTTACCTCAGCAACGAAAGCGGCAGTATGCAGCTCTGGAGAATGAAAGCCGACGGCTCAGCCCGAAAACAGCTGACCCACAGAGAGGGCGGTATGCATGAATTTGCCTTCTCGCCCGACGAGAGCAAACTGCTATTTGTGGCCCATGTGAAGTATGGCGAACGCACCATCGACAAGCACCCCGACCTCGACAAAACCAGCGGCATCATCGTCAACGATCTGATGTATAAGCACTGGGACGAATGGGTGGAATCCATCCCGCACCCCTTTGTGGCCGATTTCAGCGGCAGCTCCATCGGCGAAGCCACCGACCTGCTCGAGGGTGAGCCTTACGAGAGCCCGATGCTCCCCTTTGGCGGCATTGATGAGCTGGCCTGGTCGCCTGACGGCAAAACGATCGCCTACACCTGCCGCAAAAAAACCGGTCTGGAGTATGCCGTTTCGACCAACTCCGATATCTATTTCTACGATCTGGAGAGCGGCACCACAAAGAATATGACCGAAGGCATGATGGGTTATGATACCAACCCGCTATTTTCGCCCGACGGGCAATGGATGGCCTGGGAGAGCATGGAGCACGATGGTTATGAGTCGGACAAAAGCCGCCTTTTTGTGATGAACCTGGAGACCGGTGAAAAGCGTGACCTCAGCGCTGATTTTGATCAGAACAGCAATGGCCTGGTGTGGAGCGACGACAGCCAGCATATCTATCTTGTCAGTGTGTGG
>CAYPPC010000391.1:0-920 GCA_964412435.1 uncultured Paludibacter sp. | reverse complement strand
CACCGAAGGTAAATATGACTACGAAAAGGTGCTTCCCGTCAACGACGAAACGTTAATAGCGGTGCGTCACAGCATGAGCAGTCCCAACGAAATTTACAGCGTCAACACCGGCAGCGGTGAAGTGACAGAGCTCTCGTTTGAGAATAAAGAGATCCTCGACCAGCTCACCCTGGGCGAAACCGAAGAGCGCTGGGTAACCACCACCGATGGCAAACAGATGCTGGTGTGGGTGATCTATCCGCCCAATTTTGATCCGGAGAAAAAATACCCCACGCTGCTCTACTGCCAGGGTGGTCCGCAGTCGCCCGTAAGTCAGTTCTGGTCATACCGCTGGAATTTCCAGATGATGGCGGCCAACGACTACATCATCGTAGCCCCCAACCGCCGCGGTCTGCCCGGCTTTGGTTACGACTGGCTCACCCAGATCAGCGGCGATTATGGCGGTCAGAATATGAAAGACTACCTCGCAGCCATCGATGCAGTAAGCCAGGAGCCTTTTGTGGATAATGAGCGCCTCGGATGTGTGGGAGCGAGCTACGGCGGATATTCAGCCTTCTGGCTGGCAGGGCACCACAACAAGCGCTTCAAAGCCTTTATCGCACACGACGGCATGTTCAACTTCGAGCAGCAGTACCTCGAAACCGAGGAGATGTGGTTTGTCAACCATGATTTTGGCGGCGCCTACTGGGATAAGAGCAATGCCATTGCGCAGCGCAGCTATGCCAACTCACCACACCTCTTTGTGGATAAGTGGGACACACCGATTCTGGTGATTCACGGTGAAAAAGACTACCGCATCCTTGCCTCACAAGGCATGGCGGCCTTCAATGCAGCTGTCCTCCGCGGTGTCCCCGCCGAGCTGCTTATCTTCCCCGACGAAAACCACTGGGTACTAAAACCCCAGAACGGAATTCTATGGC
>CAYPPC010000390.1:0-2250 GCA_964412435.1 uncultured Paludibacter sp. | reverse complement strand
CCTTCCGCAAAGCAGAGTTTGACATTATGTTTGGCGAAGGAATCTCCAAAGTGGGTGAGATTGTGGACCTCGGTGTAGATTACGACATTGTTAAAAAGAGCGGATCGTGGTACAGCTACGGCGATAGTCGCCTCGGTCAGGGACGCGACGCAGTAAAGAATGTACTGAAAGACAACCCTGAGTTGGCCGACGAACTGGAAGGCCTGATTATGGCAGCCGTTAAAGAAGCAAGAGAACAGTAATAAGTAAAAAAGCGACCCGCGGGTCGCTTTTTTTATTCTTAATATCTACATAAACCACTACCTTAAAGGCATAACAAAAGAGTTTCTTGCCACAAAAGCACAAAAAAACACGAAAGTTTATGTTATGCAGCATCTAACGGGAGACGTGGCTTTCTAGCCGCGTCAGCAACTTTTAATCCTTTTACGAACGTGGGATTTCCGACCGCAAGTGAGCCTGTCTGCAGCAGGCAAGCTGCACACTTCTGTTAGCAGAAAATTTTAAACACTCTGCTCTCATTACTGGTCAGCCGAACTTAAAGTCGGCAGACCAGGCACAATAAATATAACCAACAGCACCATCAATTGCCCCGACTTTTTAAAGGAGCCAATAAGAGAATAAGCTAATGTGAAAATGTCTGTATTTGAAGGCTCTTACCCTTGATTTCTCCTATAAAACGAACTACAATTAACCCACAAATACCAGCTAACCGCCCCTCAATAGCCCCGACTTTCAAGACGGGGATCAGTAGCGGACAATAACACCCGGGCTTTAGCCCAATAATTAAAAATAATAGCACATACTTCCATCTTACTTTCAACATTAAATTAGTCGCTATCTTCCAACTTCTGCAACGTTTAAATGCCGCACTATATCTCTGCGAGATGACAAAAAGCGTTTCGTATTTCAAGCCCGTCGACAAATATTTTAGCAAAAATCAAACTTGCAAAACGACGGGCGATAAAGATTGTGTTCTACTCAAGTTTTATTATCTGGAATGCTTTCTCACCGTCGATTTGCTATTTTATTAGGGACGCTGATTTATGTCGACGGATATATAAAGTAATTGAATTTGTCATCCAGAAAGGATATAGTGCGCAGTAAAATCACACGAAATAAGTTGCAGATACCCGTATTTATGCAACATCGGGTTTAACACAAATTGCTCTAAGATTATTATTTATAACCCAATTTGCATTAATTAATCGCCCCAATCCACAGCCCGAAGGGCTAAACCTTGATAACCGTGGGTCAACGACCCACGGAGAAAAAAAGCCTCACATCACTGCCTGGAAGGCAGAAGCAAACTATCTTCACTTTTACCACACAAGCTGTAATCTTAGCACGAATTTTGAGATTAATTCCCTATAAAACAACTTAGATATGAAAAATAGAATTATTGAATCCGCCATTCTTGCCATTGGACTGGTTGCACTTGGATTCTTTATCAAAAATGGCATCAGCGAATACTCAAAACGCGATCGCGTTGTAAATGTAAAAGGACTGGCAGAAATGGAAGTTCCGGCCAATCGTGTTATCTGGCCCATTGTTTATAAAGAGGTGGGTAACGATCTGGTCTATCTCTACGACAACACCAACAGCAAAAATAAAATTGTTACTGATTTTCTTAAATCCAACGGACTCGCTGCTGATGAAATCACCATTTCAGCTCCCAAAGTGATCGATTTGCAGGCCGAGCGTTACAGCAGTAACAATTCACCCTATCGCTACAATCTCACCTCGGTCATTACAGTGAGCAGCGAGCAGGTTGACTTGGTACGCACACTGATGACACAGCAGGGCGAGCTGATGAAAAAAGGAATTGCCATCACCGGAGATGATTATCAGTACAATGTACAGTTTATGTTTACAAAACTGAATGATATCAAACCGGGTATGATTGAAGAAGCTACCAAAAACGCACGGGAAGCTGCCGTAAAATTTGCTGAAGACTCTAAAAGCAAACTGGGCAAAATCAAAAGTGCCAGTCAGGGACAATTCTCCATCAGTAACCGCGACGAAAACACCCCTTATATTAAAAATGTGCGTATCGTCAGCACCGTGGAGTATTATCTGAAGGATTAAAAATCGCTAGCTCAAACACACTATCAATGTGAGAATGAGACAATGTGAGAATGTGAGAATGTCTGTATTTGAAGGCTTTTACTGCATTCTCATTATTGTTCAGCCAAACTTGGAGTCGGCAGACCAGGCGCGATAGACATAATCAACCACACCCTCAATAGCCCC
>CAYPPC010000389.1:0-2254 GCA_964412435.1 uncultured Paludibacter sp. | reverse complement strand
TATTTGATTTCATTATTTTTCTTTTAAGAATTTATTTAATATATATGGTAATAATTGATTTAACTTCCGATTTTTATTAATCAATACAAAAAATTATGATTTTAGAAAGATTAATCAAATCTCATTTACCCTTAAATTCTACCGAAGCAATAAATAAGCTTGTAACTTCATTAAGTTCGAATGGCATAACACTTAATCAAGGGACATTTGCGGCTATAAATATGCATATTAGGAAGATTAAATATCAGATGTATTTGAAAGAAAAACTGTTTATTAGAAAATTTACTTTAAGAAATCTATTTCTATTATCAGTGAAAAATGGTTATTTAGAATATATAACATATAAATATAAGACACAATACGCTTTTGAAGGGTTTTCTTGGGATCTGATTCAAACAAAGAAAATAATAAATATAGACATTGTTTGTAACCTTGAAGATTCTACTTTAGCCTTTTGTGATGGTGAAGTAGAAAACTTTGTACTAGAGGAATTGAAGAGGGACATATATGTTTCCAAAAATATAGCTGAAATTGAAGCGTTTAATTTTATGAATGGTTATGTTAAGTATCAAGAATATATTTATATCACACCTCATTCTAAAGAGTGGTTAAATGGCATAGTCATTCCAATAAATGAAGATTATTCATATACTATTCTTTTGAACAAAAAAAACAAAAAATTTACTTTCCAAGAACAAGATGCAGAAAATTTGTTTTTATCACAAATAAACCTTTCAAATGAAATGCAAGTAAACATAAAAGTTTCTAATCTCAATTTTCATAACGGAAAGATTAGCTTTTTCTCCTTCAATTTTTATAATGACTTATCAAAAAGTCAGTATGAAGAAGTTAAAAAACAAGTTCTTAGCAAGGAAAGGTACAATGTTTTTCCGGTTACTTTAAATATTAAAGATGATACTTTTGTTATAGCACATGAAGATAATCATAAGTTATTTACAGAATTAAAAGAAGCATATGATAAAAAGCAAAATATTTCAGTATCAGTTAAAGATTTAGATTTCCAAGATGGAATTATTTACTATAATGTTAATAAAAGTATTATATATAAGTGTAAAGAAATTCTCTCAGATCAATGGATAAATCGTGTTAAACTAGATATAAATGAAAAAGTTATAATAAATTTAAAGCAAGAATCTAAAACTTTTACTTTCGAAAAAGAAAATGAAAAAGAGAGGATTTTTCATATTGCGAACAAAAATGCAGGTATTGAAAAGAAAATAAGTTGGAATGATATTGAATTTTGTGACAGCTTTATCAAGATAAAAATAAAAAATGACTTTCAGTATAATTATTTGTATTTGAATTATTCATGCAAGCCAAGTTACAATATCATAAAAAAATACATTTCATCAAAATTACCAGACATTCATGTTTATTTAAATAAAAGAGGTTTAGTAAAAGTAGTTGATTTGCCTTCTCTAGATCTAGCATTTCGAATAATTAAAAATACTCATGATTATAAAATAGAGGATGCACCACAACTTACAATAAATCCTCATTGGTCCTACCGTAAAGCTACTTCAATCGATCCAGAATTAATTATAAAAAATTTAAAATCAAGAAGATCAATCTATTTTGATTGTTTAATGAATTTACAACACAAAGATTATAAAATAATCCCTGCAAAAGAATCAATAAGTCATATGAGCAATAAAAAAGGAGCATATGACGAAGATGCATTCATTTTCACCATTCCTCATAGCTACAAAGAAGATAGTAAAATCGTTATATTTGAAAACGTAAACCCAGCTCGAGCAACGATTTTATTCCACATACCAGATAACCAATACAATAATTCTATTCAAACTATATATAATTTTCTACGTGACGAAAATTACAATAACAAACGAAGTACTATAAGAGAGGGTATCCGAATAAATTCACTTGATAGCACTAAAATTTATTCTATTAATCACACAGAAAATTTTGATGTGTGGAAAGAGAAAATTGTGAATAATTAGAATTATACATTTTTAGATCAGATATTTCATAGTTTACTAAAATCGAAAAAAATAATGAAATCATTTTTAAGAGTCATCACATTTTTTTTAATACTAACATTTACAGCAAACTCTTGCTCTTTATTGAGAATTGGCAAACTTAGAGAACAAAAAGTCCTTATCCAAACCACCGAAGGTGATATTACGTTGAAACTTTACAACGAAACGCCTTTGCATCGTGATAATTTTATCAAGCTGTTGAAAGCGAAAACCTATAACGGTGTACTTTTTCA
>CAYPPC010000388.1:0-2267 GCA_964412435.1 uncultured Paludibacter sp. | reverse complement strand
CAAAAAGACCTTTGTTCGTGTTGACTTCAATGTTCCGGTAGATGAGAATTTTAACATCACCGACGACACCCGCATCCGTGCGGCTATGCCCACATTGAAGAAAATTATAGCTGATGGCGGTCGCCTCGTGATCGCTTCACACATGGGACGCCCGAAAAAAAATCCGGATCCGCAGTTTTCGCTGGAAGTGATTGTGGAGCGTGTTTCAGAACTGCTGGGTGTTAAAGTGAAGTTTGCTCCCGATGCTATGGGCGAAGAGACTGAGAATATGGTAGCTGCACTGCAGGATGGTGAAGCGCTTCTGCTCGAAAACCTTCGCTTCTATGCCGAAGAGGAAGGCAAACCACGTCTGTCCGAAACAGCAACTGATGAAGAGAAAGCTGAAGCTAAAACAGCTATGAAAGCTGCTCAGAAAGAGTTTGCTGCCAAACTGGCTGCTTACGCTGATGTGTATGTAAACGACGCATTCGGTACTGCACACCGCGCACACGCATCTACAGCAATCATTGCCGACAGCTTCGATGCCGACCACAAAATGTTCGGTTATCTGATGAATAAAGAGGTGAGCTCTGTGGATAAACTGATGCAGAATCCTGCCCGTCCGTTCACTGCAATTATGGGCGGCGCCAAGGTGTCTTCAAAAATTGAGATTATTGAAAATATGATGAATCAGGTGGATAACCTGATTATTGCCGGTGGAATGACCTACACTTTTGTGAAGGCTCAGGGCGGTAAAATTGGTAACTCTATCTGCGAAGACGACAAGCTGGAGCTGGCACTGGAGCTGATGGAGAAAGCTAAAAAGAACAATGTAAACCTGGTGATGGCTGTGGATGCCAAAGCTTCTGATGCTTTCAGCAACGATGCCAACACGAAGTTTGTACCCGTGGATGAAATTCCTGACGGATGGGAAGGTATGGATATCGGCCCGGAAACAGAGAAAATCTTTGCTGATGTTATCAAAAACTCAAAAACAATCCTTTGGAACGGTCCGACCGGTGTGTTTGAATTTGAGAACTTCACCAGCGGTTCACGCGCTGTGGGTGATGCCATTGTTGAAGCTACAGAAAACGGAGCATTCTCACTGGTGGGTGGAGGCGACTCAGTGGCCTGCGTAAACAAGTTTAATATTGCCGACAAAATGTCCTACGTTTCTACCGGTGGCGGTGCGCTGCTCGAAGCTATCGAAGGACGCACACTGCCCGGCATTGCAGCAATCAAAGGATAAATAAATTCTATATTGCGAGATAATCAAAAGACAGACAGTCGTTTATGACTTGTCTGTCTTTTTTTATACATCTCGCCATTGAACCAAATCAGCTCTGTAATGTTATATGCTACACTATACCCCAATTTGAAAAAGAAGATTTATGATATCAAAAAAAATAACAGCATTTGCCGGCAGCAACAGCAGTCGGTCAATCAATAAGCAGCTGATTCACTATACCGCAGAAAACCTGACAGGCGCTCAGGTAAATATCCTCGATCTCAATGACTTTGAAATGCCGATCTACTCTTACGATCGTGAAGCAAAGAGCGGCGTTCCGGAGGAGGCTTTTGAGTTTATGCGTATAATGAAGGAGTCAGACGGAATTATTATATCTCTGGCTGAGCATAACGGTAATATTACTGTGGCACTTAAAAATATTCTGGACTGGGCCAGCAGAGCCGATATGGATATTTTTGCCGGAAAACCGGTATTGCTACTGGGAACAAGTATTGGAAGAGCGGGAGCCCGTTCAGCCATGGAGATTGGTGTGAAGCTGATGAAGCGTTTTAATGGTGAATTAGTGGATCAGTTTTCATTGCCATCGTTCAATCACACCTTTGCCAATGGTGCCATTACCGACAGCGAGCTTCGTTCAGAGCTGTTTCAGGCTATCAAAGCTTTTGAAAAAGTGGTGAGCGGACGTGAAGTAGAAATTTTATAGTTAGTATTTGAATAGTAGAGAGGCGGTTCCAATAAGCCGGAGCCGCCTCTCTTTTTTTTTGTTTGAAATGGTTAAAAGTTTATTCTACGAACCTTGTGGCCCATACCTTGTAAAATTTCGCTTACTTTCACTCTGAAATCTCCCTGAATCAGAATCTCTCCGTCGCGTTGTGAACCGCCGGCAGCGCAACGGTTCTTCAACTCTTTGGCCAGCTCTTTCAGCGCCTCATCGCTCCCTTCAAAACCTGTGATAAGTGTAGCGGGTTTCCCTTTTCGTTTGTCTAACTCCACACGCAGTTGTTGTTGTGTTACATCTGTTTCGGGAGACTCTGTTTTG
>CAYPPC010000387.1:0-2268 GCA_964412435.1 uncultured Paludibacter sp. | reverse complement strand
TCAGATCGTACAACTGGTATACGAGCTGGTCGATTTGGGATTCGAGTTGAGAAGTATCATTATTAACATTGTTTTTTTTCTCTATTAATATTCTATCGACACAAGATATTATGGGTTGCTGTTTTTCTATCGCACAATTCTTAATCGGAAACTTACGCAAGTCTTCCAGAATTAATTTGGGAAACATAGTACGTACAGATTTTGCTGTGTTTTTCATGAAGTAATATGATATCAGCTTACTATTAAGTAATCCCAATATGTATTTTAAGGAGATGTTTTCCCCCTGCATCTCATTTATTGCAATATTACTTCTGTTGAATAATAAAACGTCCTCTGTATAAGTAGAGATGATTGAATGAGGGTGTTTACCGGTAATTTCGCGAATAATGATTTTAGGCTTGCTAAATATATCAAATGTTCTTGGAGCAGCTAAGTGGTCACCATAGCGTAGAAAAGTTCCAGACCATTTTACAAAATACCTACCAACATCTTTGCCCTCAAGGTACTTGTGAGTGCTTTCGTCAAATTTATAATTATAATCGTAAATACGATTTTTTACATCTTCAGCGCTTTGTTTAGGGTGGCCCTTATCCGATTCATATGCTTGTAATCCAGCCTTTATTAAAACCAAATTATCTAAGATATCAGAATCAGAAGCAAGCTTAGTAATGAGTTTATCGCTTTCCTTGTCTGAGAAAATGTTTAGTTCAGATCCGTAATTTATCCTAAAAAGCTCTTGTTTTTTGTTTTGTGTAAGAAGAAAACTCTCGCCATTATTTGTCAAAATATCAACTTGAGTTTCTTTTGTTGGCTGCTTCTTTTTACCTGAAATAATAATAGTTTCAACATTAACTCCTTCAAAGGTATGACCCATAAGGTTTACTATTTCTGACAATGATATCTCATTCAACATAAGCTTTCGAAGGCTTTGTGCCGAGCTCACCATTAATAAAGAGTTAGGAACAATTAATGAAAATTCACCTATACCTTTTAACAAGTAAAATGTTCTTTCGATAAATAGTATAAAGAGATTTACCTGATACCGGGAAGCTCTGTAATTTTCAACATAGTATTTTTTGATCGAAGAATCGAAATTCTCCCGAGCAAAAACATACGGCGGATTTCCAATCACCACGTCAAACCCGGTGAAATCGCCATTGTCGTCAAGCACTTCCGGAAATTCAAAGCGCCATTCAAAGGCGTTTTCATAAATTTTATTGTTGCGGATCTGTTTAATTTCATTTTCGAACTTGGTGATGTCTGCCGTTAAGGCCGACAGTTTCTTGTTCCATGCTGTTTTTTCTTTGGCCGTAAGGGCAAACAACTGCTTCTGGTTGGTGTGGTTGAACAGTTCCACCTTTTTGTTCTGCAGTTTCTTCAATAACGGATCGTTGGAGGCAATCTCACTGCGAAAATTGGTTTTGATTTCGTCAATCAGCTTTTCCATCATACGCTTTTCCTCCTTTCCCGAGGCATTGCGGTAGGTGGCCACAGCAACACGGTAGCTGTCGATGGTGTATTTGCTGGCACTTTTTTTAAGCGCCTGTTTCAGGTCGGCATCCAGGGCAAACCGGCTGATCAGCGAATTCCCGCATTTGATGTTGATGTCAATATTGGGAAGGGTTTCCAGTTCGTCCTTGTTTTTGTAATAGGCATTCTTCAACAGTTCAATCCACAACCGCAGCCGGCAGATTTTAACCGAATTGGGATTGATGTCCACCCCAAACAGGCAGTTTTCAATGATGGTCTGTTTCTCGTGAAACAACGCCTCCTGTATGCGCTGGCTCTCTTTGTTGGCCGGATTGTATTCGAAAAGTTCCCCGTCTTCGTCGGTAACAATCAGCTCATCATTCACCACTTCAAACTGGTATTCTTTCAAACGAAGGCCATTACGGTCCTGTAAAATTTTCAGGTCGTTTTTTACAGCAATCAGCTCATTCAGGCCCGAAACCAAAAAGTGCCCCGAACCCACGGCCGGGTCGCATATTTTCAGGCTGTTGATGATCCGGTTGGCCTCCTGCTTATCTTCAATTTTATCATAGAGCGCGTTCATATCGGCACAGTTCCAGCCTTTCACTTCGTTGAATTTCTGAACTACTGCCCTGCGGATGGTTTCGCGGCACATGTACATGGTAATGAAACCGGGCGTAAAGAACGAACCGTCTTTGTAACCGTTGATTTTCTCGAAAATAAGCCCCAGCACCGAAGCGTTAATCAGCGTTTTGTTTTCTTCCTGAATTTCCTCGCTGCCTTCACTGGTAAAGTCGT
>CAYPPC010000386.1:0-2312 GCA_964412435.1 uncultured Paludibacter sp. | reverse complement strand
CACGACCCACAGCTTAGAAGGCTGTTGCTCTATCCAGCTGAGCTACCGGACCCCTCGCTTACGCAAAAGTTTTGCAAAAGTACTCTATTTTTTGAAAAGATGCAACACTTTTAGAAAAAAAGGTGCTTAAATCTGTTTTATTGCAAAAAAATGAGTAATATTGCAGGTCGAAATAATTAGTCGTACATTTTTTCACATTACAGTTTAGCAATAAATGCTTGCTAATACTGCTTTTTTACAAATAAGCAGCTGCTTATTTGTTTTAATTTAATTATACAGGCAACATATTCAATGCCTGTCTATTTTTTATAACTCAACTGAAAATATTTTACAAATAAAACTTCATAACATGAAAGTAATCAAATTTGGCGGATCATCTATCGGATCTGTTGAAGGCCTCAGACAGGTAAAGAAAATTGTTAGTTCGCAAGAAGAACCGGTCATTGTTGTTGTTTCGGCACTTTCTGAAGTTACCGATAGTCTCTATGACTTATCGAAAATGGCAGCTTCGGGGGACGATAAATATCTGGTAAAATTTGATGCTATGGTGACGCGCCACTATGAACTTATTCAGGAGGTGGTGCCACAGGAGTTTATTGAAGAGACTATCGGCCGGGTGGCTACTCATTTCAATGACCTCGGAAACATCTTCCGTGGTATTTATCTGATCAGAGACATCTCTACCCGCATTACTGATACGATTGTGAGTTATGGTGAGATTATTTCATCTATTATTGTCAGCAGCATGGTGGAAGATGCGGTGCATGTGGATGCTCGTGAGTTTATCAAAACCACCCGTCAGTTTGACAAGCACATCGTTGACTTTCCGGTAACAAACCGGCTGATCACTGAAACCTTTTCCAATTTATCGGCTACTTCTGTTTGTGGTGGTTTTATCTCTACCGACCTCAATACCGGCTATGCCACCAATCTGGGACGCGGTGGCTCAGACTACACAGCCTCTATTTTGGCTTCAGCACTGAACGCCTCCCTGCTGGAGGTGTGGACTGATGTGGATGGCTTTATGACTGCTGATCCAAAAATTATCAGCAACACCTACGTGATTGAGCAACTCAGTTTCAGTGAGGCCATGGAGCTTTCAAACTTTGGTGCCAAGGTGATTTATCCGCCCACTATTTTCCCGGTATTTCACAAAAACATTCCCGTTTTAATTAAAAACACTTTCAATCCTGAGTGCACCGGGACCAAAATTACCAGTGAGCAACCGGCTATAGGTGTCAATAAATCCAAAGCGATTAAAGGTATTTCGTCCATTGACGATACCAGCCTGATTACCGTGCAGGGACTTGGAATGGTGGGTGTGATTGGTGTGAACTACCGGATTTTCCGTGCTCTGGCCGAAAATGGCATCAGTGTGTTTATGGTGTCGCAGGCATCTTCTGAAAACAACACCTCTATCGGTGTGCGCAATGTGGACAGCAGATTGGCTATTGAGGTGCTCACCAAAGAGTTCAGCACCGAAATTCAGCAGGGCGAAATTGATCCGATTACCTCGGAAGATGATCTGGTAACTATCGCAATTGTTGGTGATAATATGAAAAGAACGCCCGGTATTGCCGGAAAACTTTTCGGTACGCTGGGACGAAATGGTATCAACGTAATCGCCTGTGCGCAGGGAGCTTCCGAAACCAACATTTCATTTGTAACCAATCGTGAGATGTTGCGCAAGTCGCTTAACGTGATTCACGACTCTTTCTTCCTGTCGGAATATAAGGTACTCAACCTCTTTGTGGTGGGTGTGGGCACAGTGGGTAACCGTCTGCTGGAGCAGATCAAAAGTCAGCGACAGAAACTGATGGAGCAAAACGGATTAAAAATTAACGTGGTGGGTGTAGCTTCCAGCAAAAAGATGCTGATTGAGCGCCACGGTGTGAACCTGGCCAACTGCGTTGAGACATTAAAAAGTGAAGGAGTGCCCTCCTCGACTGAGATGCTGAAAGAGGAGATTTTGAAGCTGAATATTTACAATCCGGTATTTGTGGATTGTACCGCCAGTAGCGAAGTGGCTGCCATTTATCAGGAATTGCTCGACAGTAGTATCTCGGTAATTACTGCCAATAAAATCGCAGCCTCATCGCACTATGAAAACTACGAGCGACTGAAAGAGACAGCCCGTGCACGCGGCATTAAGTTCCTCTTTGAAACCAACGTAGGTGCCGGACTCCCAATTATCAACACTATCAACAGTTTGACCAACAGCGGCGACCACATTCTGAAAATGGAAGCGGTACTCTCCGGTACGCTAAACTTCATTTTTAACACCATCAGCGAGGATATTCCGCTGAGCAAAG
>CAYPPC010000385.1:0-2318 GCA_964412435.1 uncultured Paludibacter sp. | reverse complement strand
CAAGGTCGGGATAATAGCCGGTTTAACAGTGGAAATCCATCCTTCCTTTTAAGCTCGGGGGACACCAGGCGGAAACCCAGGTTGTTGTTGCTATTGTCCGGGGTGTTGTTGTTGCGGTTCGCACTCCGGCAGTTCTGCGCATTGTTGTTCCAGCTACCGCCGCGGTTCACGCGGTAGGAGCACCCCCTTTGGCTATTACCCTGTTTTGATCATTTCAATGTATCTTGTTCTTAATTTATAGGTGTTTGCATGTTTTGCAAATGCGATTAACGGTACTATGTGTGCTTGATATTCGGTTTGCGTCCATTCATCGTTGTTAAGTTTTTGCGTGTAAAGTTTCAGTTTAGATTTGAAACGCTTTCGGCTATGGCCGTTCAATAAAATCCTGTCAGGAAATAACGAATAACCTAAAAAAGGCAAGCCTTTATCGGTTTTATTGATACAAAAAGGTTTCAACATTAAACCTAATTCTGTTTCGATAAAAGACTGAAATTCTCTCCCTGTTTTGAGAAGCCGGTTTCTGTCATCCGACCAAATTACCATATCGTCCATGTAGCGTATGTAGGCAGATACCTGCAGGTTCTCTTTAATATAGTGGTCGGCGGTGCCCAGATAATGATTGGCAAAATACTGACTGGTCAGATTGCCAATGGGCAATCCTTTCCCAGTAGTTGTTTCATAGCTGTCAATTATTTGGTCGAATACACCAAGCAAACCTTTGTCACTAAATCTTTTCAAAAGCATTTGTTTCAACACCATGTGATCAATACTGTCAAAATATTTTCGCACATCCAGTTTTAGAAACCATTTGTATTGATGCTGAAAGACTGAAGCACGCTCCAATGCTGCATACGTTCCTTTGCCCAATCGGCTAGCATAGCTATCGTAAATCTGAAACTTCTCAAAGTTCAGATGACATACATTCATAATGGCATGGTGCAAAACACGTTCGTTGAATGAAGCTGCACAAATCAGGCGTTCTTTGGGATCATAAATCGTAAAATAATGATAATTGCCCACTTGCACGTTGCCATTTAGTAATTCTTTTCTCATCAACAGAAGGTTTTTATCCAGATTTTTTCTGTATTCAGCCACTTCCATTTTGCCCTCTTTTGTTTTCCGAGCCTTCCAGAAAGCGAGACGAAGATTATCCGGTTCAGCTATTTTTTCTATCAGATTATTCTCCCTTTTCATTGGCTTCGATAAATGATGTAAATAAGTCGAGCAAAGGTTTACCGTATTTTTCCACTTTTTTATCGCCAATACCTTTTACTGATATTAATTTACCAACTTCCAAAACAGGCAGACGTGCAATGCCTGCCAGTTCCTCATCGGTGAATACAGCGTAAGCCGGCACAGCATCTTTGGCAGCAATAATTTTTCTGCACTCACGAAGGATTGAAAAAACAGTAAATTCTTTTTCCGATAAGACTTCTTTATAGTCTGTTTTATTTTTGGCAGAGAGCATTTGTGAAGGGAAAGTGGTGCTGTTGAGATAGCGAACACAAAAACACCAATATGCACCTTTTTCGTTCTGATAAAAGTGCTGTTCAATCTCCAAAACCCTGTTACCAGACAAAAAGCGGTTCAGCTCAGTCTGCATGTCGCCGGCATCTCCTATCGGAATATTAAAAACCCGTATCTGCATTTTTCTAAAATATTTTTCTGACCGCTTCAAGCGGTATTTATTTTTCTCCTCGCTTTGCCCGTTGGTCGTTCGTCCGTTTCGACAGGCTCAACGACCTCCTCACTCCCCTTTGGCTAAGCTCGATGTGCTCGTTGGCTTTTTGTTCGGTCGTCCCTCCCTCACCTTTAGCCAACTCGCTTTGCTTAAAAGGAAGGATGTTCCACTGTTTACTCGGGGGACACCAGGCGGAAACCCAGGTTGAAGTAGCTAATGTCCGGGGTGTTGAAGCGGAACGCACTCCGGCAGTACCGCGCATAGCAGTTCCAGCCACCGCCGCGGTACACGCGGTTGGAGCCCGATAAAGGACCCTGCGGGTTGGTCTGAGCACCGGTGGGATAATCGCCGTACCCGTCGGAGCACCATTCCCACACGTTGCCGTGCATATCATACAAGCCCCACGCGTTGGGTGGATAGCTGCCTACAGGCATGGTCTGCACCAGGTACTTGCCTTTGGCATTGCCGTTGTAAGGGTAGTTGCCATCGTAATTGGCCTGCGAGGTAGTGAGGTTATTGCCTGTATTGAAAGGAGTGGTAGTCCCCGCTCGGCAGGCATACTCCCATTCGGCTTCGGTGGGAAGGCGGTAACGCTTTCCCGTAAGCTGGTTCAACTTGCGGAGAAAGGTTTGGCAAT
>CAYPPC010000384.1:0-2327 GCA_964412435.1 uncultured Paludibacter sp. | reverse complement strand
CACCACACCACCAAAAAGCTGCACATCGTAGTGAATCATTTCCCACTTAATCAGGTTACCACCGGCCACCCATTCATTTTTGTAAATGGCTTTATCGCCTTCGATATGTACAAAGTCGTTATTGGCCGCTAAATCACGGTCAAAATTATTGGCAGTTACTACCAGTTCATCATTTTCGGTCAAACGACGAGCTGTATCTTTAACGATTGAGTAAGCCGTGGGCAGAATTTCATCTAATACTTTTTCGGTTTTAGCCTTAATCTCCTGTTCCAGTTTGTCAATCTCTTCGTAAATTTTCTCACGAAGGTGCAAATCAGTCTCTTCAATACCCGCTTTCAGCTCTTCGATCTGTTTGCTCTCTTCAGCTGAAGCATCTTTAATTTTTTGTCTTAACTCATCTGTTTTGGCGCGAAGCTCATCGTTGGAGAGCAGTTTAATCTGCTCATAAACCTGCTTGATCTTATCCACCTCGGGCGAGATCTCTTTCATGTCGCGCTGGGCTTTGTTGCCCATAATTTTTTTGAAAAAATTGACTAATGCCATATTTTGAATTATTCTTAGTTTTAATCAGAAATTAATTTTCTCTTGTTGCATGCAAAACAAGCACCTGAATGGAGTGCCCTGTTCGCTAAAATCCTACAAAGATAATATATTTTAGGCGGTTTTACATGATTTCATCTATTAATATTAATGTAATTGCGTCAAAAACAGCCATCATTTTTGAAGAGCAATTAAGTGACGGCCGGTTGTGAAAAAAGAAACACACAACAAATCAGCGACTTGTTATGTGTTTTTGAAGATATGCTTGATATGTTTATTAAATCAAATCTTTTATCAGGGCCTTATCAAATGTTTCGCCTGAAACCTGATCAATCTCAGAAATCTTATTCCAGAATTTCTCCATCTCTTCGTTGTTTGCTTCAATGAAAAACTCAGAACCCTCAGCATCCAGCTTGTTGTCCACCATGCCGATACTCAGTTGCGCAATGTCCACCGCCGGAATGTATGAGAAATCACCTTTTTTACCTTCAATTCCGACTATTATACCGGCGCGGGAGAGGTCGCCTAAAATCTGATTCAGCAAGTGAATGGGCAGTTTATGCTCGCTCACAATCTTCTGTTCGTTGATTGGCGGTTCATTGTTTTCAAACTGTTTTACAATCAGATAGACCACAAAGAGCGTTAAAAATCGCTTATACCTGTTGTTGATATTTTCAGCTTCAATGCGATAATCAAAGTGCTGCAGATTTTGCGACACGTAGGAAATTTCAGCTCCAATCAGGAAAATCAGACTTGAGATATTGATCCAGAGTAAAAGGAGCGGAATAGCAGCAAAACCACCATACACAGCATTGTAGCGCGTCAGATTAATCTGCCCGTTTATATAAAGCACCTGAAACAGCTGGAAGAAAACACCGGTGGTCATACCGGCTATCAGCGCATTGACAAAGCGCACACGGGTGTTTGGAATCACCAGGTAAATCAGTGTAAACACCATTCCGCTGGTCAGATAGGGTAAAATAGTTAGTCCGAACTGAGCCACTGGGGTGAAAATTTCAAACAGAAATGTCTGTTTCAGAAAATTGTTGATATAAATGGTTAAACCACTGCTGACAGCCATCAGTAACGGGAAAATAAACAATCCTGAAAAATACATGGTAAACTGGCGGATAAATGAGCGTGATTTTTCCACCTGCCAGATACTGTTAAGCGCCCGTTCTATCTGAGCAAACAGGTTGTAAACAGAATAAACCACTATGATAAAACCAATACCGATAAAGATGCCGCCGCTCATGGTGTCGAGGTATTTTTTGATAAAATCCATGATGACGGGAATCAAATCTGCCTGTGCGGCAAAAGTGGATTGCAGGGCATTTTGAATGTTGGATTCAATGCCGAAACCGCGGGCTATAGCAAAAATAACAGCAAAAAGCGGCACAATGGCAAATGATATAGAGTAAGTGAGGGCAGAGGCCCTAATACCTAATCGGTTGGTACCAAAGCCCTTGATTGCCAGGAATATAGTTTTAATTATGCTGTAAAATACCCGGCGGGTCCGGGATAGTTCCTGCCCCGTTATTCGCCAGATATCATAACGAATAAACTGAAAAATCTGTTTAAACCAATCGATTAGTTTCTTCATTGGTGTTTCAGTTGCAACAAACCGGAGGTTTGTTAGAAAAATATAGTTTTATATTCTGAAATTTCATAAAAAAACAGCAAATCTGTAAGCCGGGTTCTGTATCCCGATAAATCGGGATGTTTGTCATTTATCTGGAACGCAGGTCACCCTGAGTTTCTGAGCAATCTACCCTCCGGCATCGGGC
>CAYPPC010000383.1:0-2338 GCA_964412435.1 uncultured Paludibacter sp. | reverse complement strand
GGTGGATAAAGTAATTAACTTGAGAATTTTTGATGATGAAAATGGTGTTATGAACCGATCGGTCATGGATGTTTCGGGAGAAATTCTGGTAGTGAGCCAGTTTACACTCTACGCACGCACCCGCAAAGGCAACCGGCCGTCGTACATCGATGCTGCCAAACCGGACATCTCCATTCCGCTTTATGAAAAATTTTGTGCGGCCTTGGAGAGCCTGACAGGAAGTGCTGTGAGAACCGGAGAGTTTGGAGCAAATATGCAAATCTCACTGATTAATGACGGACCGGTAACCATCTGGATGGATAGCAAAGAGAAATAAAACAACCGGCAGCAGACAAAATAAAAGCATCAAAACATAGTTTAAAAGTAAAAAGAACAGATATATATGGATAATAACAAGCGGAACACACCGCCACCCAAACAGTTTTGGGGCATGCGCAATCTTCCCAATATGATCACGAGTCTCAATCTTTTCTCCGGTTCCATCGGGGTTTGGCTCGCTTTCAATGACAATTATGTAGGTGCCACCGTGGCCATACTGCTTTCGGCACTGTTTGACTTTTTAGACGGCACGGCTGCACGTATTCTCAAAGCTTATTCCCCGCTCGGAAAAGAGCTTGACTCGCTGGCTGACGTGGTTAGTTTCGGACTCTTGCCCGGAGCACTGGTTTTCTCTCTGCTCTCGTCAGGCGGTGTGGAGTATTACACTTTTCTGGCCTTTCTGATTCCAATTTTCTCCGCCATTCGGCTGGCCAAATTCAATATCGATGAGCGTCAATCATCCAGCTTTATTGGTCTGCCTACGCCAGCCAACGCTATCTTTTGGGGTGGTCTGGCCGTTTCGTACCACGATTGGTTTTCGCAAAATCACATAGCCTTGCTGGTGCTGACAGTCATCTTCTCCCTGCTTCTGGTGGCTGAATTGCCTATGTTTGGCTTGAAATTCAAAAATCTGAGCTTGAAAGAGAATAAGTTACAGTATATTTTTCTGACTGTAAGTGCCCTGCTAATCATTTTGATGAAAACAGATGCCATTGCTTCCATTATTTTGTGGTATATTCTGCTCTCAGTAGTTGTATTCCTAACAGCTAAAGTGAGAAAAAGCTAATTTCTATGTCTGTTAAACTGCACCATATAAGCAAATCATACGGCAATCAGCAGGTGCTGAAAGGCCTTGATTTTTCGGTGGAGCCGGGTGAAATTGTAGGTTTTCTCGGACCCAATGGTGCTGGCAAGTCAACAACTATGAAGATTATTACCGGATCACTGCGCAGCGACAGCGGTTCGGTAGAAATATGCGGACTGGATATTGAGAAGCATCCGCTGGAAGCTAAAAAACTGATTGGCTATCTGCCGGAGCATAACCCGCTTTACACCGATATGTATGTGCGGGAATATCTCGGTTTTATGGCTGATATTCATCAGCTCGGCAAAAAAAAACCGGCCCGCATCAATGAGGTGATTGAGATGGTAGGCTTGCAAAAGGAAGCGTACAAGAAAATCGGACAGCTGTCCAAAGGTTACCGGCAGCGCACCGGTTTGGCGCAGGCTTTGATTCACGACCCAAAAGTGCTGATTCTGGATGAACCCACCGCCGGTCTTGACCCTAACCAGTTGGTTGAAATACGCAAACTGATTAAGGAAACCGGTCGCGACCGTACCGTGATATTCAGTACCCACATTATGCAGGAGATTGAGGCAGTTTGCAGTAGGGTTATCATTATCAACAAGGGAGAAATTGTAGCTGATTATCCCAATATCAAGTCGCTTGACAGTCCGGGTGAAAACCGCTACAGAATTGAAGCTGAATTTTTGAATCCGGTGGAAAATGTAGCGGTGAAATCAATCATTTCTGCAGAAACAAAGGATCAGCGGAACTTTGTATTCATTTGCGAAGAGGACATCCGGGACAGCCTGTTTGACTTTGCCGTGAGCACAAATAACAAGCTTCTTTCAGTGAAAATGGCTGCGAGAGAGATAGAGGAGATATTTAGGGAAATGACTTCGGAGTAATTCCGGTAAGAGAATGGAGTAATCATGGATGAAAATTTTGATATAAGAGACAACCAGATGTACGAGCGCGACTTTGAAACTGCATTGCGCCCGTTCGATTTTGCTGATTTCAACGGTCAGAATAAGATTGTGGAGAACCTGCAGGTCTTTGTGGCTGCCGCACGCATGCGCAAAGAGAGTCTTGACCACGTCTTGCTGCACGGTCCTCCCGGACTGGGAAAAACAACACTGTCGCATATTATAGCTAACGAACTGAACGTAGGCTTCAAAATTACCTCGGGACCGGTGCTTGACAAACCGGGCGATCTGGCCGGACTGCTCACCAGCC
>CAYPPC010000382.1:0-2342 GCA_964412435.1 uncultured Paludibacter sp. | reverse complement strand
CCAACAGCCATTGAAAGTGCCGTGCCGGTTAGCGGTGTGACGTGGAATATCCCACTCGTAGAGATTGAGGATACACCCCGGTTTGGTTTCCGTACTATGCATTTGGACGTAGGACGCCATTTTTTCCCGGCGGAGTTTATCAAGAAATACATCGATATGCTGGTAGCGTATAAAATCAATAACTTCCACTGGCACCTCACAGAAGATCAGGGCTGGCGGATCGAGATTAAGAAATACCCCAAACTGGCTTCAATAGCAGCCTGGCGCAATTGCGACGGTCAGCGCTATGGCGGATACTACACGCAGGAAGAGGTGAAAGAGATTGTGGCTTATGCTACAGAGCGACATATTAATATTATACCGGAGATTGAACTGCCGGGTCATAGCGTGGCGGTACTGGCTGCTTATCCAAATCTGGGCTGTACAAGCGGTCCGGGAACTTACTCGGTGCGTTGCGCCTGGGGAATTTCGGAAGATATTATTTGTGGAGGAAAAGAGGAGACTTACACTTTCCTTAAAGATGTGCTGACCGAAGTGGCGGAGCTTTTCCCGAGTAGGTATATCCATATTGGTGGTGATGAGGCGCCGAAACAGCGCTGGAATGCGTGTACAGATTGCCAGGCTAAAATTAATGCACTGGGTATCACCGGCAGCAGTCAGACCGACAAGTCGAATAAACTGCAGAAATATATGGTGGAAGAGCTGGCGCAATTTATGGCCGAAAAAGATCGTAATCTGATTGGCTGGGATGAGATTACGCACGGTGGTGTACCCACCGGAGCTACTATTCAGGCCTGGAATGTAGGTCTGGATATTGCAGCTTGGTTGCGCGCGGGGCATGAAGTGTACCGTTCGCCTTACAACTTCCTCTATTTTGACTCGCCACAATCCAGAGAACCGGGTGAACCGGGTTCGGCCTGGATGGGCTACAATACGCTGGATCGGGTTTACTCTTTTGAGCCGATGCCGGGCGGATTGAATGCTACGCAGGAGAAGCGGATGATTGGTATTGAGGCCTGCCTCTGGACGGAGACCATTACCACTACTGAAACGGTAGAGTATATGCTCAATCCACGTTTGGCCGCTATGGCAGAGCGTGCCTGGTCCACCAAGGAGACTACCGATTTTGCAGATTTCAGTGAGCGCCTGTTCGATCATTACGATCGCTATAACTATTTGGGCTACAACGCCCGAAAAAATAAGGCACCTGCCTCAGAAGAGCGTTCGGTAGAGATTTGCGAACCGATTGAACTGACAGCACAGGCTGCCGGAACTTCCTACTACTGGAATGATGAAAACCGTTCGACCACCCAATCGATAACCGTTGATAAAGGCGGTGTTTACAAATGCTACGTAAATCACCTGGGAACGATTGTGGAGAATACTTTCTACGTCACTTATCTGGAGGATTCGGAAGATATTTCGGTACGCAGCCGTCCTGTGGAGGAGGCGATGGAACTGAACGTTACCGGAGGCTTTGATACCTACAACTGGTACCGGAAAGATAGTCCGGAATATCCGATTCAGAGTGGTAAACAACTGGTGCTTCCGGAAAATGAAGATCTGACCGATTATGAAATATCCGGTCTCCATTTTATCAGCAACCTGGGCAGTTTGCAGCTGGACGGGGTAGATGATCTGGTGGAGTTTAGTCAATCGACATTCCTGGATAACACCAAAAGCTATACTTTTGAGAGCTGGATTAAGGTGAATAACTGGAAAAACACCTGGGATGTGGTGATGAATAAGCGCACCTCCAACGAAAACCGTGTGGGTATGGAGTTGGGGAATGAGAGCGGCACCATTTTCTGCCATGTCTCTAAAGGTTCCAACACCTATGGTTCGGTGGGAGGCATTCCTTCCGGAGAATGGATTCATGTGGCAGTGGTGTATGACGGCAGCAAAACCGGCAACGCCAACCGTCTGAAATTTTACCTGAACGGTGAGCAGAAAACGCTTAGCTATACCGGCACCATTCCGGCAAGCACACCTACGGTAAACAGTAAGCTGACTTTGGGGCATTCCGATCAGAATCCGGCGATCAATTATGCCGATATTCGTTTCTGGAACAGTGCCCGCACTGCCGATGAGATTCGGGACAATATGCACAGCCTGAACAGTTATGGTTCTGATTTAGAGCTCTATTATCCGATGAATAATTTGGTTGACACTAAACTGTATGATACAACTAAGGGTGTTTTAGCGGAGCTGAAAAACAGCACCGGGGGTTTTGTCAGCAGTGAATCTGCGCCCGGTTTGAAGGTGGCAGGTTGTGAAAGTCCGCGCTTGACGCTGAGCGAAATCACCGGTTTGGAAGGCATTCGTATCAATGAGCTGAATCT
>CAYPPC010000381.1:0-2342 GCA_964412435.1 uncultured Paludibacter sp. | reverse complement strand
CAATACCCACCACCATCATAAAGGCTACCGGGTGCAAGCCCATAATGCTATCGGCACTCACCTGATTACCGAGCGACATCACCAATGCAGACATCGGAATAATCAACATTCCCACCATCATAGAGGAGATTGCCTTTTTATGGCGCATAAATGATGTGATAAAGTTTACCAGCACAAAGACCACTAAGGGATTCACGTTGGCATACCAGCCCGGTGAGGCATCCTCACCAATCAGGCGAATCACATATTTCGGCATAGTGGCGTACATCTGGCTCTGAATCAACCAGAATCCACTGATAATCAGAATCAAAATCAATAATTTCCAGTTAGTTAACACACGGATCATCCCTTCGCCAATTTCGCGAAACGATTTTCCCTGCCCTTCGGTTTTAGCTGATTTATAAAAAAGAATTACGGCAACGAAGGCAATTAATGTCATGCTGGCCGCAAAATAGTTCAGATAAACTAATCCCTGGTCTCCCATGCTTCTGCGCAGCGGGTCCACCACCGTTTTACCGGTAAATGCACCGATATTCACCATCATATAAAAGATAGCATAACCTCGCGCCCGGTTTTCTGAAGTAGTTTCGCGGGCAATGGTGCCCGAAATAACCGACTTAATAAAAGAACCACCCACCACAATTACGGCCAAAACCGGAACAATGGACCAGCGGTACACACTTTCGGTTAATCCGTGGAATGTAGTAGTCATACCATACTCCACCAGGCCTGCAGCTTCTAAAATAGTCGGCAAAATGCCCAGTCCGGCATAACCGATGGTGAGCAAGCCAAAAGCGAGAATTATAGCCGATCGAAAACCAATACGGTCAGCATAAGCACCGGCAAAAAGCGGAAGGAGATAAAGTGAAGCTGAGAAAACTCCTGAAATAAGTCCGGCCTGAATGTCTGAAAAGCCCCAAACATTGGACAGATAGAGTGTAATTACAATAAAAACGGCGTAATAGGCAAGTCTTTCAAGAAGTTCAACACTGTTGGCCACCCAAAAGGCGCGTGAAAACTTCTGATCTTTTGTCTTAATTTGTTCAGTCATTGGATTCTATTTATATTTTCGTGGCTGCAAAGATAAACTTTTTTTCCAAGTGACTCAAATAATTAAGAAACGGTGCCACATAAATTCAACAAAGTATAACCTAAAAATAACTCTCCATTATCGAGTTTTGAAAAAGATTTAGGTATCAAATTATTAATTAAGTTTGAATTGACTTTTTAACTTAACCGTTTACCTACTCACTAAACCATTATTATCGATAATACCAATAATTGTATTCTCAAATAAGTCTATTACAAAACTTCAACTTAATCACAATGTTTTAAGGTGTAGCTTCCCGCCAATAACTGCAACGTTTAAGCGTCGCACTATATCTCTGCGAGATGACAAGAAACAGTGTTGTCTCAAGCCCGTCGATAAAATTTTAAGCAAATATCAAGCTCGTATTACGACGGGATAGAAAGATTGTACTTCACTCAAGCTTCAAAAAACAGAAAGCTTTCTCACCGTCGATTTGCTACTCTGCAAGAGAAACTGACTCTTGTCGACGGAAATTTGAAACCATTACCCCTTGTCATTCCGCAGGAATATAGTGCGCAACACATAAAAACGAAATAAGTTGTAGATGCCGCATTATTTTAATGACAAGGTCAAGTTTGAGTCAGATAGCTTCAATAAAAAAATCACTTCAATTAGTATATAAAACTGAGTAATAATGAGCGTGTAGTAAAATAACTGTCTAATCACTTTATTCTACTAATTAACATAACTATATCATAATATCTAATTTTTCAAACGCGTGAAACACTTAATTTCCTTATTTTTTTGTAACTTTGCAGCTTATTTTGAACCAGTAAAATCAGATTATACAACAATGACAAAACGTACCACTGTAACCTCAGCCCTGCCCTATGCCAACGGGCCTATTCATATTGGTCACCTGGCGGGAGTATATGTTCCTGCCGATATTTATGTGCGCTATCTTCGTCTCAAAGGTGAAGAGGTGCTCTTTGTGGGTGGTTCCGATGAGCATGGTGTGCCCATCACTATCACAGCGCGCCGGGAGGGAGTTACACCACAAGATATTGTAGATCGCTACCATTCGCTTATCAAAAAATCTTTTGATGAGTTCGGTATCACCTTCGATGTGTATTCACGTACTACCTCCAAAACACATCACCAGCTGGCTTCCGATTTTTTCCGTACACTTTATGATAAAGGGGAGTTTCTTGAAAAAACATCAGAACAATACTACGACACGGAAGCAAAACAGTTTCTAGCCGACCGCTATATCACCGGAACTTGTCCGCATTGTAAGAATGAGGGCGCTTAC
>CAYPPC010000380.1:0-2350 GCA_964412435.1 uncultured Paludibacter sp. | reverse complement strand
TCTTCTGTGTGAAGAACTCCTCTCGGTGGAATAGCAACTTCACCGTAAGGCTTCATTCCGCACAGCATACTTTTTCCTTTGGAAATATCAATACCCACACTTAACATAGTAGTCTTCCTTTCCGTCTTTTGGTGCGTAAATGTTCCATCTGTGCTCATTGCCGATTCAGTATGGCTCGTGACACGAAAGCTCAAAGGAGTTTCAACCAGCTTAAGCGAATGCTTACAACGAGAGATGGTCGGCAGTATATAAACCGGATGCAAAAATCCATAACAACGACTCGCCAGACCATTTACTCTCTCATTGCAAAAACAATAAGCGCAGATGTCCATCGGTCTGGTTGACCGACTTCTATCTACGCTTTTAAAGTACCATAACCCTTGTTGTAGCTGTTTGTTTTTGCAGACAGCTATTTTTAAGAAATTCTTTGTAACGTTTTGCAATTTCAGTTGTCTAATAAGTGAGAACAAAAACCTGTACAGTAATTTTCTCGGAAAAAGATAGCGAAAGAGTGGTGCAATATTTGAATAAAAATCACATTTCAGAAAAGATTTTATGTGCTGAATACGAATCGGTTTACCGGTATGCACTTTCTCTTTGCAACCACGAGGTAGATGCACAAGATATTACGCAAGAAACTTTTTTTAAGGCTATAAATGCCTATGATAACTATAAGGGTGGAAGTAGTCTTTATACATGGCTATGTGAAATAGCAAAAAACTCTTGGCTCAACAAATCCAAAAAAACTAATTATGAGACCGGGCTGGATGATTTTGAAAGCATTATTTCAAACGATGATTTCGAGCAGCGTTTAATGAATAAGGACATGACACTTCATATTCATAAAATGTTACATAGCATGGACGAGCCATACAAGGAAGTATTTACACTGAGGGTATTTGGAGAGCTTCCGTTTGCCGATATAGCACATTTATTTTCAAAAACAGAAAGCTGGGCAAGGGTTACCTATCATCGTTCCAAGAAAGTTATCATTGAAAAGCTTAGAAAGGATGGATATTATGAGCAATAAAATAGAGTGCAATATTATTTTAGACCTACTTCCTCTATACCATGATAATGTTGTAAGTGAGGAAACACATAAAGCAGTAAAAAGTCATCTGACAGAGTGCGAGAGCTGCCAATGCATTATCCGCTGAATTACCAATGCAAAACCAATTAACCACAAAAGACAAGTTTACAAATATGCTCAAAAAGCAAAAAAGAAAACGCCTATTGAGCTTTTTGCTAGCTGTAATTTTAGTTTGCGGCTTAATTGGTGGTGGCATTTATACGCTCACGGTTTCATGTCTTGTAAATGTTCCACAGGATGAAATAGAAATATTACGTGTATATAAGTTTACTGATACAAACAGTCCCAACAATCAAGATGTGTTTTGGGTATTAGGCACAAGACCAGCCTATGATAATTCTACAATTCTTAATGCAGAGTTTATTGTTTCCGAAGATGGAAAAAGTGCCAATCTCAAGTATTCCATGAAGGTTCCTGTTATAAATAAACGCTCAGAGGATACCCCATATACTCTTATAGTGTCAAATCTTACAGTATATGATGAGTATAAAAATATAGATACTTTGACCATTGATGATAAAATTGTTTGGGTCGATGGAACAACAGTACCTGATTACGTTTATGCCAAGTATTCTGACGATGTCACGCTTTGGGATTATGATGCAGCCCAAGGGGTTATTCGTGCGGAATACAAAAATGGAGATTTCATTCATTGGGATTTAGATGGGAATATAGTTAGTAAGGGTAACTATAACAATCATTAAAACTAATTATTATGAGCATAATCCTCAGCATGTTCACTCGACGAAGTTCTGATTTCCACATAATAAAAAAACCTTGCCAGCAATCGGCAAAGAAGGAGGAACGTAAATGATAAAAAGTATGCTTACTTTAGAACAGAAAAAAACAGATGCAGATTTGTGGATGATTGCACTGATTACATTCGGCGCATTCGGCTGCTTTGCTGTTTGGGGAGATAGCCTTTTGGCATTCGTAAAGGATGGAGCAGCGCCCCTTTTTTTGCGATTGCTGGTGAATGCTGTGGTGCAGTTTGGTGTGGCAGGGCTTGGCATCAGTGCAGTATGCTTGCTGCGAAAAGAGCCCTTTTCCCGCTTTGGACTTGTCCGCTCCAAACTGCTTCTGTCCATTTTGGGCTGCACGGTCTGCTTTCTGCCTTATATCTGTATTGTTTTTCTTTCCGGACAGTTTAAGGGTTATCAACCGTTTCAAATTTTGATTACAGAAGAAGTTTTAAAACGTGGCTTTCCTTTCAATTTGATTGGATTAACTGTAATAGCAGTCATATGGGGCTTTTTTGAG
>CAYPPC010000379.1:0-2365 GCA_964412435.1 uncultured Paludibacter sp. | reverse complement strand
CGGTAAGAGCGAATCTTTTTTTAGCACCGGAGTTAGTTTTCATTTTTGGCATTTTACTATTTGTTATTTAATTAACTGTAATGTTCTATTTTTTCTCTTTTTTCGGAGTAAGCATCAGAATCATACGCTTACCTTCCAGTTTCGGAAGCTGGTCCACTCTGGCATACTCCTCCAGATCGGTAGCAAAGCGCAGCAGCAGCATTTCGCCCTGCTCTTTGAAAAGAATGGAGCGGCCGCGGAAAAACACATAAGCTTTTACCTTATCGCCATCCTGCAAAAATTTGATAGCGTGCTTAAGCTTAAAATTGTAGTCATGCTCGTCGGTCTGCGGACCAAAACGAATCTCTTTAACATCAATTTTTGTCTGTTTAGCCTTGTTCTCTTTCTCTCTTTTTCTTTGCTGATAAAGAAACTTCTGATAATCGATAATACGGCAAACAGGCGGTTCTGCTGTAGCCGCAATTTCAACCAAGTCCAACTCCAATTCATCTGCAAGTTTCATTGCAGCGTCGAAACTGTAGATTCCTTGCTCTACATTATCGCCAACAAGGCGCACCTCAGCCACACCTCTAATTTTTTCGTTAATACGGTTTGGCATCTCTCTGACGTTCCCTCTTCCTCTTCGGGCACGGGGATTGAATGGTCTTTTTGCTATTGCTTGATCCTCCTATAAATTAAGTTATAAATTTGATTATCTTATCTCTTTTTTGAGCGTGCAAATATAAGGCTATTTTTTGAATTACGCAAATATCCCGCAAAATAAAAGCTGAAAACAGCAGATTTACAGAACATGAGCAAAACTGGCATCAATATTGCATCATCACTCATATTCAACAAGATAGCTGCCAATGGGCGTGTATAAAAAGCGCATAAAAACAGATGTATTTGGCAGTTTCAATTAAAAGCTGTATCTTTGCAGCCGAATTTTTGCATAGAGATGCAAAGAAATCAAATTTTATGAAGAAAACAGTATTTATGTTTGTCCTGTTTCAACTGCTTTTCAGCACGCTGACCTACGGACAACAAAATGTGAAAGCTTCGTACTATGCGGACAAATTTCACGGAAGAAAAACTGCAAGTGGTGCTATTTACCACAGAGACAGTTTAACTTGTGCTCACAAGACACTTCCATTTGGTACAGTTTTGAAGGTGAAAAACCTGAGAAACGACAAGGAAGTTATTGTAACGGTGACGGACAGAGGCCCGTTCATCAAAGGCAGAACGATTGATTTATCATACGCTGCTGCTAAAGAAATTGGTATGATCCCCCACGGTATTCTCACAGTAGAGATGCAGAGAATTGAACCGTCCCAGCTGACGGAAGCAAAGTTATCTGCGCTCCGGGAGGAAAACAGCCTGTTTGCCCAAAGTCTGAAAAAACTGCAAGCTCCGGCCGACACTTTGAATGTGAGACCGGACAACACAAAAGTTTCAGATCAAAACATTAGAATTGCCTACTTTTCTAAAAGTACCATAATGAAAATAGCCTGATTGCTCAGGCTATTTTTATTTTAAATGGTTCTGCTTAATCAGCTGAAACCTCACCCCTACTCTTCTGAATCTTCTTTGTCACTCAGAACATCATCCTCCACATCAAAAACAGCCAGCTGACGGTTGAAAATCTCGTCCAGTGAGAGCTGGAATGTTTCCGTGTGCTTAATACCGTCGATCAGTGTAATCTGATCAAGAATGATTTTAAGCAGATGTTTGTTGTCTTTGGAATAGATCTTAATAAACATCGAATACTTGCCGGTGGCATAGTGACACTCTACAATCTCTGGTATGGCATGCAGGGCTTTAACTACATCGTCGAACTTCTTGATATCATTAAGAATAATACCGATATAGGCACAGGTTTGGTAACCTATTTTATAGTTATCTACTATAAACTCCGACCCTTTGATTATTCCGTTATTGCGGAGCTTTTGAATTCGCTGATGAATGGCAGCTCCTGATACATTACACTCGCGTGCTACTTCCAAGAAAGGTATTCTGGCGTCTTTTGAGATAAGCTGCAAAATTTTTTTGTCTAATCTGTCAATCTGATGAGTTCCCATAAATTTCGAAATTATAAGAGTAAGTAAATTTTCTTTATTAATACAACAAATTTATTCAATATAATTGATTAAACCTAACAATGACTAAGAAATTATTAATTTTTTAGCAATTAATTTCACACTCTGTATTTGCCCTCCCTGCTATCTTCAATAATACTGAGATAGCTTTGATACCTCGACTGACTAATGTAATGGTTTTCAAGAGCTTCTAAAACAGCGCAGCCCGGTTCATGCTGATGGGTACAATTATTGAATCGGCACTTTTTAGAGAAGTAGAAAATTTCTTTAAAAAAGTGCCCCACCTCATA
>CAYPPC010000378.1:0-2366 GCA_964412435.1 uncultured Paludibacter sp. | reverse complement strand
TAATAAAATCAGCGTCAGGTACCAACGAATCGAAACAAAAAGCCCGAGTAACAAAACACCTCCCGCAATAGTTTTAATAAAGCCTAAAGCAGAATTCAACATTCGCACCGGTCGGTAAGATGCCTCCTGGACAGCACGATGCATTTTATCTAATTTCTCTGAATTTTCAAAATCGAGCAAATAGAGTCGAATATGCTTTTGGTGCAGTTCATCATACACTTTTCGGGTGACCGATTGCGACATTTTTTCTCCAAAATAGCTGCCCAATTGCTGCAACAATCCCGAAGAAAGAAAAAGCACAGCAGTCAACGCCAACAGACCGTAAAAAATCAGGTTTTCGCTACCCGAAGCAACCTCTTCGCGACTAATAAAATCAACTAAAAACTTGATGCTGACAATCATCCCCAGCGGAACTACGCCCTTCAATACAGCAATTAGAGCATTGATCCGAAATATCTTCCGGTTGCCCTGAAGCAGTCGTTTCAAGTTTTTACGAATATCCTTAGAAGTGCTTCGCATGTAACGCAGAGCCGGTTTCACCATTGCTTTGGTGCGATAAAACCCGGTGGAAGTGTTGTGCAGATACTCATCTACAAATTTGCGGTACTGCATATAACGCGAATTGGCTTGCACCACTTTACCTTTACGCTCGAAAGAGACTAAGCGCGCCACAAACTGACTCTCTCTGAAAGGCGCGTCGTGCTTCTCCATATTATCGCCGCGCAGGTAATAAATCCATTCACCACTACTGTTTTGTCGTGACAAAAAACGGTGTAAAATGAGCTGGTCACCACGACGAAAAGCAACAATATCTCCGGCTTTCAGCTCTTCCGGCTGGCATTTCTCAAGCACACAGTGGTCGCCTTCGCGCAGCGTTGGATACATACTCATCCCTTTGGCGCGAATGCTCAGCCTATTATTATCACCCAGTAAATCCTCGGTAAAATCAACCCAGTGTCCCCTTTCGTTTGTTTTTATGGACATCGCTTAATCCTTTGCTTTTACAAAATCAATAATTTCGGAGGTTGGCACCACACCTAATCGGTAAATTGCCACATCTTTAGCCAAACGGCTAAAAAACTCCAGGTGATGCGCCACAAATCGCTTATCGTAATTATTTTGAATACTAAAAGCCATCACACCGGTCAATGCCGCCGCACCACTGAGTCGCTCAATTACATTTTCCGGCGAGTGCCGGATCAGATAAATAGCATCAAGCGGTGCTTTCTTGTTCTCATCTTCGTAGTACATCGGCGTATTGTAAACAAAATACTCCTTCCCCTCACGACGAATTATAATGCGGTCATCGTTAATTACGCTGCAGCCTGATTTTTCCCAAATACCGGCCATAGTACTTTTTCCGGCACCCGAAAACCCGCTGAACATGCGCCCTTTTTCGCCATCAAAAATGGCGGAAGCGTGCATCATCACCGCATCCATGGTGAGTGTGGCGTAGTGAAACAAAATCGGTCCCATCGGGAAATGCATTGCCTGCAAACCACCCTCGATATCATGAGCCCAGATGTTCCAATTGCGCAAATCAGCCTTCAACTCGGCGTATTGCTGCACCTGCTCCTGATTTTGTTGATCATGAACTAAAAACCAAAGTCGGTCAGTTTCCCGATAAATTTCATAAAAATTGAGCTGCTCATCTGCCGAAGAGAAGATTTTTTCGGCTTCTGCCGGAATGGGATTCCCTGAAATGGGCAGACAGTTGACGGTTATATCCACTTGCACCTCCTCCTTTTGGATAAAGTTTTTGTATCCAATATCGAGGCGAATATCGTGCGTTTCTGATTGCAGCAGGATATTTAATCCCGCAATACTCAACATTCTCTTTTTTCTATCCATGCCTGCTTTTAATATCCTGTGCTTAATTTCAGCAATTCATTGATAAAGTGCTGTACATCATTTTTGGCTACTTCAGCTTCCACCTCAAAATCATTTAACAAAGATTCGGTCAAAGACTCCAATGTGCTTCCCTCCTCCAGTTTTTCCCAAAGAAAAGCGGCAGTTTCATTCAGGGTATAAAGGCGATCCATTGTGGCCACATTACTAACTAAAGGTACCACTACCAGCTCGTTATCCACTTCGCGGGCAACGAAATTCTCTTTAATTTTATACAGATTTTCTATTTTCATATTATTAAGTATTTGATAAACAAAGATAGTGCTTATTTTCGTATTTTTCTGATTGAAATAAAGCTGAAAAAGGCTTAACCCACTTTATTCAACAAAGTTCATAGTCAAATTTTAATTATCATTGCAGGAGTTGCCTAATCATTTTGTTCCATTATAATGACAAGCTATTGCTATTTCCAACATCGTGCTTATTTCTTAATATCATTTTTTTCTATTGTCCTCGAG
>CAYPPC010000377.1:0-2410 GCA_964412435.1 uncultured Paludibacter sp. | reverse complement strand
AGAAACTATTATGTGATTTTCAACGGTGACAGCCAACTCTACGTTTCGCGCGGGCTTCCGCCGGATATTGTTGAAACAGTGAAGGCGGTTCAGCCGGACAGCTACAAAATAATATATATTGGCAATCAGGCATTTTTTGCGGTAAGGAGCGGCTTTGAAAAAAACGATTGGCAGTACGTATGCTTTGTTCCTTACGATGGCGTTTTGGGCGCAATAAGGGACTCACGGCTGATTTTTTGCGCGGTGATGGCGGTCTGCTTTGCGCTTTCAATGATGCTGTGCGGAGTTCTGGTCGGCAGAGTTACGGTGCATTTGGATGCGCTTGTTGCCCGAATGAAGCGCTTCAGCGAAAACGAAACAGAATTTATTCCCTCAAGCTATGATTACAGCCGCCGAAAGGACGAAATCGGTGTGCTTCACAGGCAATTTGAATACATGAACAGCAGAATCGTTAACTATATTCAAAACGACTATATTAACAAGCTGCTCATAAAGGAAACGCAAATAAAGGCGCTGGAAAACCAAATAGACCCGCATTTTCTTTACAATGTGCTTGCAAGCATAAATTGGCGCGCCAAAGCCATAGGCGCGGAAAAAATATCCGTTATGGTTCAGGCACTAAGCAAGCTTTTGCGCGCAACGCTAAGCCGCGAGGAGGACGATTTTACGCTTGAAAAGGAAACGCAGCTTGTTAAAAATTACCTTACGATACAGCAGCTGCGCTACGAGGATAAGCTCAAATACAGCATGAACGTTCCGTTGGAGCTTTTGAGCGCACGGATACCCAGATTTTCCATTCAGCCGCTTGTGGAGAACGCAATACGCTACGGTCTTGAGCAAAGCACGGAAGGCTGCTGCATTGAAATCGAAGCAAAAAGCTCGGAAGAAAAGCTTCATATCATCGTTCGCAACACCGATTCGCGCTTTGAGGACGATGTGCTGACGCGCATTGAAAACGGCGATATTCAGCCGCGCGGCTTCGGGATAGGCATGAGCAACATTCAAAAACGCATAAAGCTTATGTTTGGCGATACATACGGTTTGGAGGTTTATAATGAGGGTGAATACGCGGTAGTGCGCGTTTGCGTTCCGTACCAGCGGAAGGCTGTTGGGGAGATAAAAGAAAATGCTCAAAATGATAATAGTTGACGACGAGAAAGTAATACGCGACACTATAAGCGCGCTTATAGATTGGGAAGCGCTGGATATACAGGTCATTGGTCTTTGCGAAAACGGCTCGGAAGCATACGACATGATACTTGACGAATATCCTGATTTGGTTTTGACCGATATAAAAATGCCCGGGCTTTCCGGTTTGGAGCTGATACAGCGAATAAGCGATATTGGCGCGGATACCGAGTTTGTTATTTTGACCGGCTACGGCGATTACGAACTGACAAAGTATACAATACGCTACGGCATACGCTATTATCTGCTGAAGCCGTGCGATGAAAGCGAAATAACGGAGGTTATTAAAAAAGCCGCGCATGACTGCGTGGTTAAGCGCACACAAAGAGCGCGCCGCGAAAAAAGCACGCAAATGCTTAATCTTCTCTACGAAACGGCGGGCAGGCGCATACTTGCGGACAGCCTTAACGGCGGAATGGACGCAGACTTTATTGTCGAAACCTATGAGCCGTTTGTGGATTTTTTTAATACAGCATACACGCTTTATACGCGCAGCGGTGAAACACGTCTTAGCGCGCAGGAGCTTTACGACGGCTTGAAGCAGCTTCCGGATTACGAACCGGCGTATGTGCTTTTGCTGGACAACACGGTTTACGCGGCGCTGCAAAAGCATATCGCGGCTGCGGCGCAGAATACGGCGCTTTTTACCGGCTGCGGCAGGGTGACGCTTCCGGGGCTTATGCAGGTGTTCGGGCGGCTTGCCGACCTGTGCGTTCAAAGCAGCACGGCGCTGCTGTTTGAATCCAATCGTGTCTATGAGCTTAAGCGTGACGGCAAAACGGGCGAAAAGCCCACGGAAAACGCGGAGCCTGCCGATTCAAAGGACGATCCGAAAAGCAGGATAGTTGAATATGTGCGCGCGAATATTGCATCGCCGGATATTTCGCTCAAAAGCATTTCGCAAAATTACCTGTATATGAATGTGGATTACATCAGCCGGAAATTCATTAAAACAATGGGCTGCAAGTTTTCGGTTTTCCTTGCCGACGAGCGTATAAAAAAAGCAAAGGAGCTGCTCAAAGGCGGGAAGATGAGCGTAGCGGAGGTTGCCGGCGCGATAGGCTGCGCAAACAATCCGCAATATTTCAGTCAATTATTTAAAAAGCATACCGGCATGACACCGACAGAATATACTCGCCAGAACGGCTGAATGTGCAGAAAGGAATAACAATGCTTACAAAACAAGAGCTGCTGGAGCTAACGCAAAAGGTTATGGACAGGC
>CAYPPC010000376.1:0-2436 GCA_964412435.1 uncultured Paludibacter sp. | reverse complement strand
CATTCACGATGGCCATATTCACCAATGTGAGCCGGTCTTCGGGAAAAAACTCCAGGCTGCGCTGGTAATCGGTAGCTGCAAGTTCGAATTTCTCTTGATTCTGTCGTGCCGCTCCGCGAAGCTGGTACGCTGCCGTATAATAAGGGTTTCGTTCGATACAGAGATTTGCATCTTCTTCGGCACCTTTGAAATCATCGAGCATGAATTTTGCCATTGCCCGGAAATAATATGGGTCGGCGAGGTAAGATTTTGCCCCGATAACCTGATTAAAATACTGTATGGCAAGCACGTAATCCTCAAAATAAAGTGCATTTTTTCCGATCATCATCACCCTGTCGGTGTTCACCTGCGATGAAACCGAAAGCGCAGATAAAAATATGAAAACGGATAAGATTATTTTTTTCATTTATATTGTTATTCTTTTTTGCTGAACTGATTTGTTAGATTATTTAAAACTCAATTCGTTTAATCGAGATTTTTGGTTTCTATTGTGCGTGCGCCGTTATCGGTCTCAGTGATATACACTTTTACGGTATTTTCGGGGAGAAGCGACTCAACCAATTCGGGCCACTCAATAAAACACAGATTTCCACTGTAAAAATAGTCTTCGTATCCGAAATCGAAAGCTTCCTCCAGTTTATTGATACGGTAAAAATCGAAGTGGTAAATGGAATTACCTCCACTGTCCTTGTATTCGTTGATAATCGCGAATGTGGGACTGGTAATGGTTTCCTGCACACCCAGTTCTTCGCATACCGCTTTGACGAAGGTGGTTTTTCCGGCACCCATAACACCGTAGAAAGCAAAAACATTTGCGTCTCCGATTTGTGAAACAAATTGTTTGGCAACGTTATTTATTTCGGATATGTCATTTATTTTGAGTTGCATATTTTCTTTATTAGACGCAAGCATTGTGTCTCTACATTTTTGGTTGCAGCGTTATCATTGGAACAATCATTTCTTCCATCGAAATCCCGCCGTGCTGAAACGTGTTTTCGTAATACGAAACGTAATGATTATAGTTGTTCGGATAAGCGAAAAAATCATCACCCAGAGCAAAAACATACCTTGTACTGATATTTGGCGACGGTAATCCTACATTTTCCGGCTGAATGATATCGAACACTTTTTTAGGGTCGTACGACAAGTTTCTGCCCATTTTGTAGCGTAAATTTGTGTTAGTGTTTTTTTCACCAACCATTTTCTGAGCATTCTTTACCCTGACAGCTCCGTGATCTGTTGTAAAAATTGCTTTATAACCTTTTTTCGATATCTTTTTCAGTAGCCCGAATAGCGGCGAATGCTGAAACCAGGAGCGCGTAAGCGAACGATACGCCGCCTCGTCGGGTGCCAGTTCACGAATCATTTTCGACTCTGTTCGCGCATGCGAAAGCATATCGATAAAATTAAAAACCACTACGTTTAAGTCATTGTTTTCTAACTCAGAAAAAATCTGTAATAGTTTTTCACCTTCGGCGTTGGAATTTATCTTGTGATACGAAAACTTCTCTTTTCTTTTATGTCTTTCCAATTGGGAGCGAACAAGTGGCTCTTCCGACAGATTTTTGCCTTCGTCCTCATCTTCATCCACCCAGAGATAAGGAAACATTTTCATAATCTGCAACGGCATCAATCCTGAAAAAACAGCGTTACGCGCATATTGCGTCGTCGTTGGCAGAATGCTGAAATAGGTATCTTCGGTATAAGTGAAAAATTCCGAAATAAGGTCTTTTGTTGCCTGCCATTGATCGAAACGGAAATTATCGATTAAAATAAAAAACAGTTTTTCTTCCTTATCTAATATCGGAAAAACCAGATTCTTAAACACTTCGTGACTTAACAAAGGACCCGCGTCAGGTGCTTGCATCCATTTATGATAATTTCGTTTCACGAATCTGCCAAACTGGCCGTTCGCTTCCGATTTCTGCAACGATAACATTTCGTGCATCGGATGTTGCGACTGAGCGAATTCTATTTCCCAGAAAACGAGTTTTTTATAGAGTTCCGCCCAATTCTCTGCCGTACGGCAATTGTTAATTTCGCTACTCAACCGACTGAACTCCTCCCGATAATTAATCGTGTTTGTTTCAGTGATGATTTCGTTTTTCTCCAGATTTTTTTTGATAGTCATCAAAATCTGGTTAGGATTTACCGGTTTTATCAGATAATCCGCAATCTTTTTACCGATGGCCTTCTCCATAATCCCTTCATCTTCACTTTTTGTGATCATCACTACAGGAATGGTCGGACTAAAAGCACTTATTTCCGACAGCGTTTCCAAACCCGATAATCCGGGCATATGCTCATCTAAAAAAATAATATCGTAAAACGATTTTCGGCACTTTTCAATGGCATCACGACCACTATTCACCGAATCCACGCCGTATCCTTTTTCTTCCAAAAAAAGAATATACGGTTTCAGTAAATCAATTTCAT
>CAYPPC010000375.1:0-2436 GCA_964412435.1 uncultured Paludibacter sp. | reverse complement strand
GCTGGCGCTGGGCTACTCACTCGATCAGATTGGTGAGATGGGAACCCGCAACTCGGCCTACGAAGCTCCCAAGCTGGATCATATGATTGTGAAAATTCCCCGCTGGGACCTGACTAAATTTGAAGGCGTAAGCCGCCTGATCGGCTCATCGATGAAGTCGGTGGGTGAAATTATGAGTGTGGGGCAGTCTTTCGAAGAGATTATCCAGAAAGGATTGCGTATGATCGGGCAGGGAATGCACGGTTTTGTGGGTAATCGCGAAATGACTTTCGATGATGTTGAAAAAGAGCTTTCCAACCCCACCGACCTGCGTATTTTTGCTATTGCCGATGCTTTTGAAAAAGGATATACGGTTGAGCAGATTGAAGAACTGACGAAAATCGACCCCTGGTTCCTGAAAAAACTGGACAATATATTCCAATACAGCCGTAAACTGGCTGAATATAGTAAAATTGAGGAGCTGCCGGAAGAGGTGCTCGCTGAAGCGAAAAAACTCGGCTTCAGTGACTTCCAGATTGCGCGCTTTGTTGAAGAACCTTCCGGAACAATGGAAGAGGAGCTCTTGCGCGTGCGTGCACATCGCAAAAGTTTGAATGTTCTACCCAAAGTGGGACGCATTCATACCGTTGCATCAGAAGATCCGGAAAAAGCCAATTATCTCTTTTTTACCTATGGTTTGGAAAATTCATTTGAGCCCAAACGCTCTGATGCCGAAACGGTCATTGTGCTCGGCTCGGGTGCCTACCGGATTGGCTCTTCGGTGGAGTTTGACTGGTGTTCGGTGAATGCGGCACAAACTGCACGAGACCTGGGTTATCAATCGGTGATGATTAATTACAACCCCGAAACAGTTTCAACCGACTATGATGAGTGTGACCGTCTCTATTTCGACGAACTGACATTTGAGCGGGTGCTCGATGTGGTGGATGTGGAAACTCCGAAAGGGGTTATGGTGTCTGTGGGAGGACAGATTCCTCAAAACTTAGCTATCAAACTGCATCGCCAGGAGGTGCCTGTGCTGGGTACTTCGCCGCTGTCGATTGACCGCGCTGAAAACAGACATAAATTCTCAGCTATGCTGGATGAATTAGGCATTGACCAGCCACGCTGGAAAGAGCTGACCAGTTTCGATGAAATTGATGCTTTTGTGGATGAGGTGGGCTTCCCGGTGCTGATTCGTCCCTCCTATGTGCTTTCGGGTGCAGCGATGAATGTTTGCTACGACAAAGAGCAGATGCACGAGTTCCTGCAAATGGCAGCCAATGTGTCGAAGGAGTTTCCGGTGGTGGTGTCGCAGTTTTTGCTGAATGCCAAAGAGATTGAGTTTGACGCTGTAGCGAAAGATGGTGAGGTGGTTGAATATGCCATTTCGGAGCATGTGGAGTTTGCCGGAGTGCACTCGGGCGATGCCACACTTGTTTTCCCGGCGCAGAAAATCTACTTTGAAACCATGCGCCGCGTGAAGAAGATCTCCAAGAAAATTGCCAAGGAGCTGAATATCAGCGGACCGTTCAACATACAATATCTTGCCAAGAGCAATGAAATTAAAGTGATTGAATGTAACCTGCGTGCAGCTCGTTCCATTCCTTTTGTGTCGAAAGTACTGAAACGCAACTTTATCGAGACAGCTACCCGCATTATGCTGGATGCGCCTTACAGCAAACCGGATAAGTCGGTGTTTGACTTGGAGCATATCGGCGTAAAAGCATCCCAGTTCTCCTTCTCGAGATTGCATAATTTTGACCCGGTGCTGGGTGTGGATATGTCATCTACGGGTGAAGTGGGCTGTATCGGCGACGGATTTTCAGAGGCAATGCTGAAGGCGATGCTTTCGGTGGGGTACAATATCCCTGAAAAAGGGGTCCTTATTTCGAGTGGTGAAGCTAAATCGAAAGTGGATCTGCTGGAAGCCTGTAAGCTGCTTCACAAAAAAGGTTATACGCTCTATGCCAGTCACGGTACCCAGAAATTTCTGGAAGATAACGGAGTGACCGCCATCGACGTAAACTGGCCGGATGAGGGAGGTGAGAATAATATCAAGCAGCTGATTGCTGATAAGGCATTTGACCTGATTATCAATATCCCTAAAAATGTAACCAAGCGTGAGCTGACCAACGGATATGTGATTCGTCGCGGTGCGGTGGATCATAACATTCCGCTGATTACCAATGCGCGCCTGGCATCTGCCTTTATCAAATCCTTCTGCAATCTGGATCAGGATGATCTGAAGATCAAGAGCTGGAATGAGTATGGGTTTTAGCAGAGAACGTAGAGATTAATCCATATACTGCCCCTTATTTTTATAATGAGGGGCAGTTTGTTTTAAAATAGAGTGGAGTAGCAGAGGGATAGTTTTTCAGGGTTTCGGTTAATAAGTTCTGCCTTTCAGGCAGTGGTTTTTTAGGGTAGTTTCTCCGTGGGTCGTTGACCCACGGT
>CAYPPC010000374.1:470-2445 GCA_964412435.1 uncultured Paludibacter sp. | reverse complement strand
AACCGCCCCTTTATTTCCTGTTTTGGTGCATTTTTATCTCGTCTGAAAGTATCATACCGTCTTTGACGATACAGGCTCGCTCTAAAACTTCACATTCTTGTCCCGCAACAAGATCGTCCAAAAACCCAGCGACTACTCTGCTAATCCCACTACTGGCAGTCTTATAAAAGAGAGCAGGCGTGTGGTCAACAGCATAGTGTATGACATTATCCACCATATAAACAGGGTCGGAGATGCTCGTAGGATATGAGGTCTCTATTCCTCCGTTACGATCACAGCTAATGTCTATAATCATAGCACCAGGCTTAAACCGGGAAAGATCACTACGACAAACTATGTGATCTTTACGGTTCTTATCCCATAAGATTGCATTCACAACAATATCGTAAAGATGCAACTCACTTTGGAAGAGCCGCTCCATTTTACGATCATAAACCACCACGTCTGCTCCCAACTGACATAACACCTTGATTGCTCCTCTGGCGATGTTTCCCCGCCCCAACACCGCCACTTTAGTTTGCCGCGGCAATGCACCATAATATTGGTAAGCATGCAAAATTGCTGCCTCCCCTGCAATTTCATTGTTATGCCAAAAGAGATGTCGGCCCCCATGGAACATCTCTTCCCAAGCGTATGCAGTCAATTTTCCAGCAATAAGTGAATCAGTTACCTCACGGTTTAGCACAGCGTGTAACCAACCAAAAACTATTTGATTTTTGAGACTGCTCAAATAATCGGCGTCCCCTATTTTCGCATCACAGATCACTTTTTGTGCTAAAACTGTCTCGGTCGACACTACTTGCGCACCATAACTGACATAATCATTGTCATTAAAACCAAGCGTTGCACCGTAGCCTTTCTCAAAGAAGAGTCTGCTTAGTGTCTCTCGCTTAAGATTAGTTAAGTCGGGAGGAATCAGCGCCCTACGACGTTCGTTTTCTTTAGTACTAACAGGAAAACCAATGCCATTCATTAGACTTCTCTTCTAGGGGGTTACATCCGAAATGATAAAAGCTTGCTTGCCACGTGCTGTAAGTGGAATTTTATTCAAGTATTCAACCTTTAATTTAATATCAAGACCAACGATGGCTTGCATTTCACTGATAATTTGTTTCTCTATTTCTATGGGGAGTTCTTTTTGCAAGACAAACCTCAAAACTATCTTGTTCCTATTTGGTTGGTATACCTGATATGCCCGAATCCACTCGCTGTGCATGTAGATAGGATACATCATGACATAGCCTTGCAGAATGCCACCATCTGGTAAATGGATGGCATCTGCTGTACGCCCTACCACGCTTTTTATTCGCTTATATGGTAGATACCCATAACTTTCATCCAGCTCAAGCAAATCCTCATTTTTGAATCTTATAAGCGGAAACCCAAATTCATCCAGATTGGTAATAATTGCCTCCCCCTTTGGTGAGACTTCAACCATTACATGATCCTCGTTGATACAAAGCACACCATCTATGTCCGGCTGCGCAATCATGCCAAACTCGACTGAACCATAATTCTCTATAACAGGAACATTAAAAACACGCTCCACTATTTCACGCTGAAAATCATGTAATTTCTCAGACTCAGTTACTATTACCCGCCACGTTAGCCTTGATATTTCTATATTATTCTCTTCAATGAAGCGGGCAATCTTGTAGATAGAAGAAGCGTACCCATGATAATAGTCCGGTTTATATCGGATAATCGATTTAATGGCATTATGCAGGTTACTTTCATTAACCGCTAAAAAATGGGCGTCTATTGAAAAACATCGATTTAAAATGTCGTATAGTTTTCGTTTGGCATTGGCAACTAGATTTATTTTATGATTAACTCCAAATCCCTTGACAATCACCCTTTTATCTCCAGGCCTGATTCCATATCGTGCAAGCCCTCGCCATAATGTAGCATACATATAATCGAACCCCTCCTTTGATTGGTAAAACATAAATGGTTCTCCAGTGCTACCACTAGT
>CAYPPC010000374.1:0-460 GCA_964412435.1 uncultured Paludibacter sp. | reverse complement strand
TTAGCATATTCATTAGAAATAAATTGTTCTTCATTTCCTCGTATATCGCTTTTACCAACCACAGGCAAGTCAGATAACCCCACATTTTCAGCCCTTTTGCCAGATTTTGATAGCCAGTCCACATAGTATGGAACAGTGGTTAATGCATGTTTCATTAATTTTTTGAGCTTGGCATCGCGTTTTTCTATTAATTTATCCCTGCTAACACTCTCGGTCGTTATACACTCTTTCCAAAACTTGATAAGTTTTGGGTGTCTTAAAATTTCTTTCACATAAAACAACTTATTCGAACTATAAGAAAAAAAAAGTTTCTGTTTGTTTTTCATTGCTTTAAGGCTCGCTTCTAATAAAATGTTCGGAAATGCTTAAAGCGGTCAAGTACTTTATTGTGGTTACACCATTCAACTATTTTTTCTGTCTCTTCGCCAAACAACGTTCCATGCCCTCGTTGCAAACCCGT
>CAYPPC010000373.1:0-2455 GCA_964412435.1 uncultured Paludibacter sp. | reverse complement strand
CTCCTCTTTTCCCTTCGGGGAAATGTATTCCAGATTGGCAAGCAGTTTGAAATCTTGCAATGCACCAATCGTAATGTCCATCGGCATTCCGTTGTGGATTCTGCCGATTTCGGTTTCATCGAGTTTTCCCACAAAAAGCATGTCGCTCATATCAGCCACGGTTGCAATGGTGGTTCCGTCGTTGAAGTTGTTGGATTGAATTACGGAATTACCCACTTTCACCGGCACGTCGAGGATGGTTCCGGTAACGGTGGAGCGAACCAGCGTGTTGCTGTATGCGGCCGTACGGCTCGAAATTCCATCTCTCACAAGACTCAGGTTGTCTTGTGCGGTTTTCAGTTCTTCTTTGTTGTTGTTCATTTGGAGCGTCGATTTCTCAAATTCCTCTTTCGAAATTACCTTTTTCTCGAAAAGTTCCTTGTCACGGTTGTAAACCGACAGCGACTGCTCGTAGCTTAGTTTTGCCAGCTGTACGCGCGATTCAGCAGAGTTCAGATTCACCAGATCCGGCACTACTTTGATTTTGGCAATCACGTCGCCTGCCTTCACCTGGTCGCCTGCTTCGCGGTATATTTCGGAAATTATGCCCGACATCTGAGGTTTGATAAGAATCTCGTTGCGCGGTTCAACTTTTCCGGTTGCCACAGTCCGTTTTTCAATGGTTCCAGACTGAACTTTCTCAATTTTGTAGAGCGTCACTTTGGGTTTCGACTTTTGATAAAGGAAGTACAAGGTGAAAATAAACACCAAGCCGAGCAGAACCCATAAGGCAATTTTTAGAATCTTTTTCATAAGTATGTGAATGAATTGTTTTGAAATATGTTTGATTTTTTTATGTTAAATCATCGAGTAATAAACTCAGTTTGCAATTAATCAAATTTCAGGGCTACGCCCCTTTATGGCTGTTGTTAGTTTCTATTACCAAAATTATAGAGCTACGCCCTTTTTAAGGCGTGAAACGCTGTAATTTTTTTTTTTTTTTTCTGTAGATTGTTCTTGTATAATTTTTATTGTTAATACTTCGAGTAATAAACTCAGTTTGCAACTAATCAAATTTCAGGGCTACGCCCCTTTATGGCTGTTGTTTGTTTCTATTACCAAAATTATAGGGCTACGCCCTTTTTAAGGCGTGAAACGCTGTAATTATGGTAAAAGAAATTAGTATCATTGTTTTGAGGGGCGTAGCCCTGTAATTATTATTTTCTGTAAAACCAACGAGTATGAAACTCGATGTGCGACTAAACATCTGACATCTGACATCCGTCATCCGTCATCCGTCATCCGTCATCCGTCACCTGTCATCTCCTAATTCTCATCCCTGATCGCTTCTATCGCTTTGATGTCAATAGCCCTTTTTGCCGGGATAAGTCCGGCTAGTGTGCCTACCAGCAGAATTACCAGCAGTCCGCCGACTGCCACGCTGAAGCTGATTTGAGGATTTTTCAGGAAGAAATCGGTGTCACGGGTTAGAATTTCGATCACTTGGAGAATTCCTACTCCGAGCAGAAGTCCCAAAATTCCGGCAATCAGCGTCAAAATCACGCTTTCGGTCATAATTTGTCTCATGATATTGCCGGGAGTGGCTCCCAGTGCACGTTTGATGCCGATTTCCTTAGTCCTTTCGCGCACTGTTACCAGCATGATGTTGCTGACTCCGATACCGCCTGCGGCGAGCGTTCCCAGCCCTACGATCCAGATTAGGATGCTGATGCCGATTCCGAGGTAAAGAAACATGGTAAACATGTCCTCCAGATTCATCGACCAAACGGCGGTTTTATCCGTTGGATCTATGTCGTGGATTTTTTTCAGCTCTTCTTTCACCGCTTTTTCCACAACGCTGACTTTTACGCCCGGATCGGCTGTGATAGCCAGGAAATGGACGATATTTCCTTGATTAAAAGCTTGTTGCATGGTTGAGAATGGCAGTATCACGGTCTCTTCCGCATTTCCGCCGATATTTACATTCGACGAGTTTCCAGTCACTCCAATCACCTGAAAATACATCCCGTTCAGCTGGATGGTTTTTCCAAGCGGATTCTCGCCGTTATTGAAAAGCACCTCATAAACACGCTTCCCGATGACGCAGACTTTGCGTTTTTCTGCAATGTCAATATCGTTGATAAAACGGCCGAAGCTCATTTTATTCCGGTCAATTTCGTTGTAGTTGGGATAAACGCCTTTGGAATTGAACGAACCCGATTTCTCTCCGCGGATTACGTTTCTTTCTGTCGAACGCCCGCCGAACAACACCGGTGAAAGGTGCTGGATATCCGTAATTTTTTGTTCCAAAATTGGAATATCCGAGTTGATAATGTTCCACGAGCGACCTTTTTTGAACCCTTTGTACGGTTCCGAAGTGGTGGCGGTGCTGACGAAACAAGAATTCGTGGCAAAACCTTCGATCTGCTCCTGCATTCCTTTCTGCAAAGAATCGCCGGCGCCAACCATCACTACA
>CAYPPC010000372.1:2193-2461 GCA_964412435.1 uncultured Paludibacter sp. | reverse complement strand
TGGCACCGCGCGATGCGCTTTCTGATGCCGGATAATTACGATGCTTTCAAAATTTTCTGCGAAAACAACATCGATCTGGGACCGACCTACCACGGTTTACGTCGCGACAATGAGTCGGCACCCTTCAAAGCTGTTGCCGAACCGTTCATGACTTCCTATCTGAAAGGTGAGTACAACAATGCACAAGCTGATGCACTCGATGTCGTTTTCAGAAGCTTCCGTTCTTCATCAGAAGAGCTGCTCGCTTCTACCGGTAACCCGGAAATGA
>CAYPPC010000372.1:0-2183 GCA_964412435.1 uncultured Paludibacter sp. | reverse complement strand
AAACCCTGGGTGGAAGTGTTTGACTTTATTGCACAAAAAGGTGAAATTATGGTGGAGATGTTCAAAAACATCCAAAATGAGGAGCCTGAAACCTTTATTGTAAATTACCTGAAACTGGACTCCATTGATAAAGTAAAGGATCAGATTCGTGCCCGCGATTTCCCGGGCTCAATCAAAAGTCCCTATCCAAAACCAGCCAACGAAGTGGTAGTGCCTTATCTCAAGAAGTTCCTGAATGCTTTGGTGACAGATTATCGCGGCAAATTTGATTATAAAACCGATATTTTCCCGCAAATGGTGCTTGAAAATGGCTCGTATTTTATCAAATTCAACGGTAAATACCTGACCAACAAACGCGGCAGCTCCAACCCGACATTTGAAACGGAGCTTGACAATATGAACCCGGAGCGTCAGCAGTGGCAAATTACACTGGATGCTGAAACCGGACGTTACAGCATTATCAACGCCTTTGATTCGCGCTATCTGAACGAACTGGGCAACTTCACCGCCAATGCGACGACCAATCCATTCGAAGCGGCTTGGCATACGTACACCATTTACCGTTTGAACGGCAAATATGCAATTCAGAACGGTGGTTCGGCAGGTACAAAAATGTGGACAGCCAACAACACACGTATCTCGATTGGAAGTGCTGATGAAGCGACGCACAACACCTACATTTTCGAAATTGTTTCGATTGCTGATGAAACTGCAGAATATCCGATGATTTATCCGGAAGAGAGCTACTACGTGAAAAGCGATGATCTCTATTTGACCAATAACAACCCGCGCCGTTCGGGAGGTACTCCGACTTTCAAGGATTTTATTGAGGACAACAGTAACAATACGCAACTATGGAAATTTGTGATTGACAGCAAGTCCAATCGTTATAAAATGACGAGTGCTGCAGACAGTCGTTATGTTAACGAATTGGGAGTTTTTGGCACGAATCCTTACTACGACAGCTGGAACACCTATTTGATGAGCGAGCGAGGCGGTAAATACTCCATTCGGAATGCAGGTGATGCCGGGAAAGATTTCTGGGGAATTGCTAATGAGAATAATGCACTGCGAATAATTAAATCAGATCTGGGATTTGATGAGAGCTTTCTTTTTGAGCTGGTACCCTTTGGAAACTACACTTCTACTGATCGCCTGCTCAGTAAAAGAGGGAGTATTCAGCAACTTCCAAACAATATTTATCTGCTCAGCGATTACGATGTGGAGAGTATGCGACTTTTTCTCTAAGCGGTTCGTTAGTCTCCGAATCGCATAAAACAAAAGAGCTGACAACAGCAGGACTAAATGCCGGTATTTACATATTGAATGTAAGGTATAAGAACTTTTTTAGTGATAACTTCAAAGTCATAATTCAGTAAAGAACTACAAAAAACAGGGCTGTGCTTCGGCAGGCTCTGTTATTTTGCTTTTATATGCTATATAATTTAACATCAAAATAAACAATCAAATGAAACATCTAAAATCATTTCTTTTGCTTGCTTTACTGTCGGTAGCAACCGTTTGGGCTGCTCAACCGCCACTGGCAGGCTACAGGTATGGTCAGGCAACTGCACCTAAAGGCAATGAGTGGGAGTCGCCGCAAGAGATTGCGCTGAACAAAGAGCAGCCGCGCGCCTATTTCTTCCCCTTCGAAAGTGTGGAGAGCGCACGCAAAGTGTTGCCCGAAAACTCAGCCTACTGGCAATCGCTCGATGGCGATTGGAAATTCAACTGGGTGCCGCATCCGGATGAGCGTCCGGTAGATTTTCACCAGCCATCTTACGACGTTTCGGCCTGGGATGAAATTCCGGTGCCTTCAAACTGGAACGTACACGGTATTCAAAAAGATGGCTCACTCAAATACGGTGTGCCAATCTACGTGAACCAGCCGGTAATTTTTATGCACCGTGTGGCCGTTGATGACTGGCGCGGAGGTGTAATGCGTACGCCGCCCACCACCTGGACTACTTACAAACATCGTAACGAGGTGGGTTCTTACCGTCGCAACTTTACCATTCCGCAAAACTGGGATGGTCGTCAGGTGTACATCAGCTTCGATGGTGTGGACTCATTTTTCTACCTTTGGGTAAATGGTCAGTACGTTGGTTTCTCGAAAAACTCACGTAATGCGGCCAACTTTGATATTACTCCTTATTTAACAAAAGGTGAAAACGTGCTGGCTG
>CAYPPC010000371.1:0-2464 GCA_964412435.1 uncultured Paludibacter sp. | reverse complement strand
GTTCTCAATTAGCACTAATGGAATGTAAGCCTCGACACAACACAGTTGATGCAGCCACCCTCTATTGGGCAGCAATGCCAGGCAATGCAGGAGATTTTCCAAATGAGGAGAGTTTCTACACGTTCATTGAACCTGCTTTGTGTTTCTTCACCGAGGAAACTAATTACAAAAGCTCGACTTCTCCGTTCGGTATCAAGATGTGCGACCGTGTAAGCGGTAAGCCAATACATCTGGATTTAGATGATGAACCGAAAAAGCGCGGCATCTCGAATAACCTAAATAAGTTCGTGTTGGGCGGTTCTGGATCAGGAAAAAGTTTTTTCATGAACCACTTAGTACGCCAGTATTGGGAGCAGGGAACGCACGTTGTCCTTGTTGACACGGGTAACTCGTATCAGGGTTTGTGTGAAATGGTACGTCGTAGAACCAAAGGGGAGGATGGCGTTTATTTTACATACACGGAAGAAAACCCTATTTCGTTCAATCCATTTTATACGGAAGATTATTTTTTTGATGTAGAGAAAAAGGACAGTGTAAAAACGCTACTTATGACCCTTTGGAAGTCGGACGATGATAAGGTAACAAAAACCGAATCAGGCGAACTCGGTAGTGCGGTATCGGCATATATCGATCGAATTACTGCCGATCGGAGCATCGTACCGTCATTCAATACTTTCTATGAGTATATTCTGCACGACTACCGCCACGAACTGGAAAAAAGGGAGATACCTGTAAGCAAGGAAGATTTTAATATAGATAACTTTCTTACCACCCTGCGCCAGTATTACAAAGGAGGGCGTTTCGACTTTTTGTTGAACTCCACAGAAAACATTGACTTGCTAAATAAGAGCTTTATTGTCTTTGAAATTGACAGCATTAAAGATAATAAAGAGCTATTTCCTGTAGTCACAATCATCATAATGGAAGCATTTATAAATAAGATGAGGCGATTAAAGGGTATAAGAAAACTCTTAATCATTGAGGAAGCATGGAAAGCTCTTTCATCGGAGAACATGGCAGAATACCTACGCTATATGTATAAAACCGTGAGAAAGCATTTCGGCTCAATTGTAACAGTAACACAGGAGGTCGATGATATAATATCTTCGCCTATTGTCAAGGAGAGTATCATCAATAACTCCGACTGTAAGATCCTGCTCGACCAACGCAAATACATGAACAAGTTTGACAGCATCCAAACCCTTTTAGGTCTGACCGAAAAGGAGAAGGGGCAAATCTTGTCTATCAACATGGCTAACCATCTGGGTCGCAAATATAAGGAAGTTTGGATAGGTATAGGCGGTGTTCAATCGGCGGTGTATGCCACGGAGGTTTCGATGGAGGAATACCTGACCTATACGACCGAAGAAAGCGAAAAGGTGGAAGTGTTCAACAAAGCGGACGAACTGGACGGGAACTACGAACTGGCGATTAAGCAGATAGCTGAAAGCAAACGTAAGTAAATTATTAATCGGGGCGATAAGCCCCATAAACCACTAAAAAATCATGTTGAAAAAATTAAGTAACCAGCAACTGGAAAAGTTGCTTTTCCATTCGGTAGGTATCAATAACATACTTACCGAAGCTCTGCTTTTGCAGCAGGGCAAAGAACTACCTTTTGAGGTAGAAGATGAAAATATAGAGAATAAATTAGATATAGAGTTTTTTGCTACTGGCATGAGATTCAAGGATTGGTGTGAGTTGGAAGATAAGACACAATCGGTTGAAACCAGCCTCAATGATTCGATGTGTAGACAAAGAGAGAAGGATTTGAGCCACCTGTGCGGTCGATGGATGTCGGGTAACGTCCGATGTGGATTTGAGATCTCCCGTGTTGGGGAACATTTTATCCTGACCTACCTCAAGCGCAACGGTAGTCGCACTGACGAACGGTATATATTGATGTGGATGGATGGAGATATTATCTACTACGGACAACAAGACCAGGTGACGATATTGGCTCTCAACACCCAGAGTGATATATTGATGCTTTCGCCGGGCGTGGATTATACCCGTGTACCCAAAGACGAAATAAAGTAAGGAGGATACGCTATGTACAATAAAAACAGAAGTGTATCAGACCCATTTGCCGAATGGAAGCATTTCTCTTTATGGGAAATAGCAGGACACTGGATAAGTCTTGACGGGTCACCGGAAGTGCGTATAGTTTTCACGGGGACGCACTACCAGCTGGAGTTTTCCTATGACGTCCGAACAGTCTTTATCTGTCCGATCCGCCAGCAATGGGGAGTTACCTGCTTCTACTTGTACGGGCGTATCGGAATAAGTTATGATGCAGAGCGGGAAGTGCTTATGCTTTCCCAGTATGGTGAATATGTCCGGGCGGAAGATTAGCCCATAATGGACTACCTTCTGTCTTCGGACAAAAAATGAGTATAAACGAATTAAAACAACGATTATGAAAAAGATATTTTTCAGCTTTATGCTATTAATGGGACTATGT
>CAYPPC010000370.1:0-2467 GCA_964412435.1 uncultured Paludibacter sp. | reverse complement strand
TACAATACCGCGGCGACATTATAAAGGGCAGAGCCGGCTGCCAGCGGCAGACCGATTACCGCCACGGTTTCCTGATCCGCGAGGGTTTCAGCGATAATGGTCAAAGCTTCTTCGGCGGCCTGCAACAGGGGCTGACTTAAAAACAAGTCGCCGCAGGTATAGCCGGTTAAGCATAATTCGGGCAGCACAACCAAAGCAGCACCGGCAGCTGCGGCTTCCCGGCAACTGCCGATTATCTGCTCCCTGTTGAATGCAACGTCTGCCACTTTTATTTCAGGAGTAGCGACCGCAACTCTCAAATAGCCATCAAACATCTTAAAACCTCCCGATTCCCGGCGATTTCATGTTGTTCCGCTCGGGACGGAACAGCTATATTTTAGCATAATTAAGTATGATGTCATCGTAGCGGCAGTCGCCGGCCAGGGCGATCGCTTACGAAATGAAAACGCAAGGAGGAGTTGAGAGAAGCCGTAACAGAAGCTTGGTAAAGTGGAAAGAAACGGGAGAGCAAGAGCCAATGGATCAGACGTTTCTGGAACTTTTGGAAGAGATCAAGGACTTTCGAGTCGGCAATGCCATCCGTTACCGGCTCAAGGATATCCTTTTGGTGGGGATACTGGCGATCATCTGCAACATGGATACGTACACGGAGATGGAAATATTCGTAAAGTCCCAGCGGCAGTGGCTGGAGCCGTTCTGCGACTTTACGCATGGCGTGCCGTCACACGATACGTTTGGGAAGGTGTTCTCACGTCTGGACCCGAGGGACCTTTCCGAGAAGTTTGCAAAGTGGATGCAGGAGCTGCGCCTGGGGCTCACGGAGAGCGCAGCGCTTCAGGGCAAGACCGTGGCGATCGACGGCAAGACAATCTGCGGCAGCCGCGGCAAGAACCAGAAAGCCAGCCACATCATTACGGCATTTGCCGGGGAACTCAACCTGGTTTTGGGACAATTGACCGAGATAAGAGCAACGAGATTACGGCAATTCCGGAGCTTCTAAACCTATTCCGACTCAAGGGCGCGGTTGTAACGATCGATGCGATGGGGACCCAGAAGGACATTGCCGAAAAGATCATCCAGCGCGAAGCGGACTATGTTCTGGCTGTCAAGGGCAACCAGCAAAAGCTTCTGGAGGACGTCACCTTCCACCTGGATTCTGTCCTGAAGGACAAATCCAAGAGGGACCTGGAAAAGGCTGGCGAGTACGCCCGAACGCTGGACAAGGGGCATGGAAGGATTGAAACCCGGACCTGCCAGATCTCCAATGACATCAGCTGGTTTACCTGGAAAGACGAGTGGGCGGGACTTTCCGGCTGCGGCCGGATTACCAGCAAACGGATGGTCATTGATGGGGCTGAAACCTGGCAGGAGCACTACTTCATCTACTCGCTGAAAGGCGCCACAGCAAAAGACCTCTTGCGCATCAAGCGCGAGCACTGGGCGATCGAGAACAACCTGCACTGGCTGCTGGACACGGCGTTCCGGGAAGACGACTGCCAGGCCCGAGCCCAAAACGCGGCTGAGGTCTTCAACATCCTCCGCAAGCTCGCGCTCCAGATGCTCAGGACCGAAAGCCGCTACAAGTGCGGCATGAAGTCCAAGCGCAAGCTCTGCGGCCTCGGCGTCGAGACAGCGATGCGCGTCATGGGCATGATTTCGTAAGCGATCGCCCTGGTCGCCGGCATATAAGCGCCGGCGACATACTAATTTCAGGAAAACTGCCTGAAGCAGCCATAAAAGCTGTATATGCAGGCTGTAGCTGTGTGTACACAAAGGAAATCCAGGAGCGGAAACCAGAGCGGATTTCAGAACGCGGAATATTACGGCAAAAACCTGCATTGCAGGCACAGCATGGTCAGGATAGAATTAAATCAGTACTTCCGGCCAAAGGCTTCGGCAACGCGTCGACCAATATGGATTTTGCTGCTGCTAAGTTAATTACAGGGATACCGCAGCGCGCCAGCTTGAAACAGCGAAACAGTAGGATAAGGAGGATATCTTTATGGCCATTCTGACACGTGAACAGATCTACAAAGCGCTGGAACAGGATCGTTTTGAGATTTACGGACAACCGAAGTGGACTCTGGGTGAAAACAGCTGCAACACGTACGAGGTCTTTGCCGACATTCTGATCGGTGAAAACTATGAACGCCATTTGCCGCCGGACTTCCTGCCGGTTATTGAAGACGATCCGCAGCTGACGATAGCTTTCGGCGAGTGGTTTCTGGGCCGGGCCTTTCAGGATGTAGTACGTCTTAATCAGGATGTAGGCTTCGATGTCACACTTTCAATTAATATCTTTGGCTTCCAGGCTGACCGTCCGGAGTTTGTTGAGAAAGTGATTAAGCTGGCAAATGAAACCGGTTTGAAATTCAGTAATCTTCAATTTGAGTTGAGTGACAAACAACCGATCGGGCCGGTAGGCATTAAAAACCTGATCCGTCTGCATGACGAGCTGGGGGTCCGC
>CAYPPC010000369.1:1301-2469 GCA_964412435.1 uncultured Paludibacter sp. | reverse complement strand
CTTCTTTTTTATATATTTGCGAGAAAACACAATCCAATAAAAAACCAAAGACCGCACCAATAAATACAACTATAAAACAAACCAAAAAGGAAGCAAAGAACGTTTTAACTTTTTCAGGCTGAGATAAAACATCTAAAAAGGAGGGTTTTGTTGTTTCAAACAACCATTCACTCGTTACAAAGCTCAAAACTGTCAATAAAGTAGTAACAAAGGTTTTCCCAATTTTTTCTTGGACGTTGAGTCTCAAATTATTGTGCTCCTGACCTGCCCCCTAAATTGGTCCATTAAGAAAGTTAGTCTTTATCAATTTTACACCAAGCCCGCAGCATTCTCTACAGGGGTGAGGTAGCCCAAAGAACGATGCAGACGGGTCAGTTTATGTTCATTTCTCCAAGCTTCAATAATCTCCCAGGCCTCCTCTAGGCTTCTGAACAGATTCTAGTTCAAACATTCGTCTCTTAGCTTGCCATTGAAGCTTTCGATCGTTGCATTTTTGGTGGGTTTGCCCGGATCAATAAAAGTCTGCGCGATTTGTTTCTCATATGTCCATATGCTCATCGCATTACTGGTAAACTCAGGCCCATTTTCACTGAGCAGCTCTTTGGGATACCCTCTAAACAAACCAGCTTTATCCAGAAACCTCCCAACGGCACCACCAGTGACTGAACTGTCACCTTCCAAAGCCAGCCATTCACGGGTGACTTCATCAAGCAAAATGAAATCTCTGAACTTCTAGCCGGAACAGGTTGTGTCTGAAACAAAGTCCATTGACCAGCGTTCATTCGCCACCATTTCCTTTGGCCGGACAGGCATACCTTGTTTGTGACCGGCCTTCTTTTGGTGTTTCTTTTTCAAAATCAAACCAGCCTCATTGTAGAACCGGTATACCTTCTTGTGGTTCACCAGAATACCTACCCGTTTGAGCATCACTTGTAATCGCCGATAACTAAACCGCTTCCATCTCGCTGTCAGAATACCCACCCACCCTGTGATGTGCGCATCTTCTGGTTTGGGAACTGCTTGGTACCTTTTAGTACTCCTGGCTATCCCGATATAGAGGCATGCTCGCCGCTCGCTGATGCCTGATTCCCGGCAGAGCTCCCTGGCACTCCTGCCTCCTTCGTGGGCTTTGAGCATACGGATAATTTACTCCTCTGCAAATCTTTTT
>CAYPPC010000369.1:0-1291 GCA_964412435.1 uncultured Paludibacter sp. | reverse complement strand
ATGTCGTCGCTCCTTCTTTTTTTTACGCAACTAATATTTCATGTGGTACAGTTTTTGGAAGCTGGTCAGAATGTCGACAACGCGGACCTTTAAATTATGACTATATTTGACTAGAATGAAATTGTTGAAAGGTCTCTCAGGTGATCCAATGACATAGCCAGATATATTATTGTCAGTCTTAATGTTTAATATCTAAGACTAAAGTGTTTTTATTAACGATTATTTTGAGTTAGAATCTAAGCATTTGTGGGAATGAAGCAGCTATGTATTCAAACGAGCAGATTTATGTAACTAAACCATATCTTCCACCTATGGAGGAGTTTATAGAGGGGTTAAAAGACATATGGGACTCCCACGTTCTCACCAACTATGGGCCCAAAAGCCGGCTTCTCCAAGAAAAGTTAGCTGCTTATCTTCATGTAGATAATATTTCTTTATTCGTCAATGGACATCAAGCATTGGAGTCCGCCATCTCTGTGTTAGGCATCACCGGTGAGGTGATTACTACACCGTACTCTTTTGCTTCTACCACCCATGCAATCGTAAGGTCAGGATTAACTCCCGTTTTTTGCGATATTCGACGTGATACTTTCAACATTGACGAGACACTCATCGAAGAGTTAATAACGGAAAAAACAAGCTGTATACTCGCCGTGCATGTATATGGCAACCCTTGTAGTGTTATTGAGATTGAAAAAATAGCAAACAAACACAATTTAAAAGTAATCTATGATGCCGCACACGCATTCGGGGTTACTGTTTCGGGCAGGGGGATAGGTACATTTGGGGACATATCTATGTTTTCATTCCATGCCACAAAAACGTTTAATACGATTGAGGGTGGAGCACTCACTTACCAAGACCCAGAAATAGGCAGAAAGGTTTACCTTCATCAAAACTTTGGTATCGCTAATGCTGAAGAAGTTCTGTTACCGGGTACGAATGCGAAAATGAATGAATTCCAAGCCTTGATGGGCTTAGTAATCCTGAATCATGTTGATGAACAAATTAAGCGTCGACAACAAGCTGCTAAGCTCTATCGAGAGTTGCTTTCTGACATTAAAGGTGTGGAGGTACAACAGCCACCAAGTGGGGAAACGGAATTGACTCATACTTATTTCCCTATATTAGTTACGTCGTCTTCTTCCAGAAACCGTGATGGTCTGGCAAACTTCCTCCAGGAAAACCAAATTTTTCCAAGAAAATATTTTTACCCTCTCATCAGTAATTATGATTGTTATAAAGGAAAGTACAAAGGATTCACCCCTATCGCGAAAGACATTTCCGACCG
>CAYPPC010000368.1:0-2472 GCA_964412435.1 uncultured Paludibacter sp. | reverse complement strand
ATGATGCGACTTTACAGCTATATTTACCAGCAATTAGATAAAAAATTCAGCGTAGTGCACTCGATGGATGGCTATGACGAAGTGTCGCTCACCTACCGCAGCAAAGTCTCTAACAACAATGGAGAGTTCGTCTTCGAACCGGAAGATTTAGGTTTTGCACGCGTAAGCCAGGAGTCGCTCTCAGGCGGAGAATCAGTAGCCGATGCCGCGAAAATATTTCTGAACGTACTCAGCAATGAATCCACTGAAGCACAACGCAATGCCGTGGTAATTAACGCTGCTTTTGCCATTCAGACCAAAAATCCGGAGAAAAGCATCAAAACCTGCATCGCAGAAGCCAATGAATCTATTGATAGCGGAAAAGCGAAACGAGCGTTTGAGTTGTATATAGGATAAGGCAGCCCCAATCCCTGACCCTTTCCTTACATCTCGACTACGCTCGATGACCGGAAAGGGAAACGGCGTACGGGTTAGAAGAATTAGCTCTAAACTGAGTCGAATAATACGTACGAAAATAATCAGCGAACCATATCCCCCTTGGCGAAGCGATGTGTTGAGCTAAGTCGAAATAGGGGATTTAGGGGAATTGACAAACAATAAAATCAATTGAAATTTGCATCGAAATGACCATATTAGACAAAATAATCAAAGAAAAGCGCCTCGAAATAGCGCAAAGAAAAGAAGGAACACCGGTAGAAGCACTGCTAAAAGCACCGGAATTTGAAAGAAAATGCATATCTTTGAAGCAACGTTTGCTTGCATCAGATGCAGGGATTATTGCTGAGTTTAAGCGAAAATCGCCATCAAAAGGTTGGATACACCAGGCGGCAGATGCAGCAGAAATACCGCAGGCATACTGCCAAAATGGTGCGGCAGGAATTTCTATTCTGACCGATGAACCCTTTTTTGGCGGAACGCCGGAAGATTTAATGACTGCCCGATCCAAAGTGGAATGTCCCATTTTACGGAAAGATTTTATGGTGGACGAGTATCAGCTCTACGAAGCCAAAGCGATGGGCGCAGATGTAATTCTATTGATTGCCGCTGCGCTAAGTGTGAATAAAACCCGGGAATTAGCCAAAAAAGCCAAAGAACTGGGTCTGGAAGTTTTGCTGGAAATTCATAACAGTGACGAACTGGGACATATTAACGATTCGGTGGATATGGTGGGCGTGAACAACCGCAACCTGAAAACTTTTGAAGTGAGTACCGATATTTCAAAAGCGCTGGCACCGTTAATTCCGAACCGTTTTGTTAAAATCAGCGAGAGTGGAATTTCAGCACCTGAAACGGTTATAGAGCTAAAAGAGCACGGTTACCGTGGTTTTTTAATGGGTGAAAACTTTATGAAAACCGAAAATCCGGCTGAGACATTGAAATCATTTTTAGAGAAGATATAATATGCTGATAAAAATTTGCGGACTGCGCGATGCTGATAACATCCGGGAAGTGGCCACTTTGCGCCCCGGTATGGCGGGCTTTATTTTCTATCCAAAATCACCACGCTACGTGAAGAAAATGCCGCCACAAAATATGGGATTGCTTCCAACCGGAACAAAAAAAGTGGGTGTTTTTGTGAATGAATCGCTACAGAATATCCTCACCGCTATTCACAACTATGAATTAGATGCTGTGCAACTCCACGGTGCTGAAAACCGGGAATTGTGCCAACGACTGAAAGAAGAAGCGCACGTGACGGTTATTAAAGCATTCTCCATTATGGACGCTTCGAACCTGAAAGTTACCGGACAGTATGCCGATGTAGCTGATATCTTCCTTTTCGACACCAAAACTGACCTCTACGGCGGTTCGGGTAAAAAGTTTGACTGGCAGATTTTAAATGCTTATGATGGTGAAACGCCCTTTTTACTAAGCGGTGGCATTGGTCCGGATGATGTGAAGGCGATCCGCAAATTGAAGCACCCCAAAATGATTGGCGTGGATTTGAACAGCCGCTTTGAAACGGCACCCGCAATGAAAAATGTATCGCTATTACGTGAATTTATTACAGAATTAAAACGACCCGAAAAAGAAGCAATGAACAGACTGAAAAAACTTTTCGCAGAGAAGGAAAACAATATTTTCTCCATCTATATGACCGCCGGTTACCCGGCATTAAACGACACCATCCCTACCTTACAAGCCTTGCAGGCCAATGGCGTGGATATTGTCGAAATCGGCATTCCATTTTCCGACCCGATGGCGGATGGCCCGGTGATTCAACAAAGCAGTCAGCAGGCGCTGAACAACGGCATGAGCATCCGCACGCTCTTTGAACAACTAAGCGATGTGCGTGAAACCGTAGATATTCCATTAGTGATGATGGGTTATCTCAACCCGATTATGCAGTTTGGATTTGAGCAGTTTTGCAGCGAATGTGCTCGTGTTGGTGTGGATGCGATGATTATCCCCGATCTGCCGATGGCCGACTACTTAGCAGAATACAAACCGATTGCCGATGCGCACGGGCTG
>CAYPPC010000367.1:0-2480 GCA_964412435.1 uncultured Paludibacter sp. | reverse complement strand
ATAACTCCAGCGCCGCTCGACTCTCCCAATGGAGTGTCAAAATCTTCGTCGGGCAGATCGTGGAAGTCAATGTTGGCTTGCTTGATAAAATGCGCCAGTTCGCGGGTGGACATGGAGAAGTCCACATCCGGATTGCCATCTACCAAAAACTCTTCGCGCTGACACTCATATTTTTTAGCTAAACATGGCATAATGGATACCACTACCATATCTTTGCGGTTCACTTTCAGCTTGTCGGCCAGATAAGTTTTGGCGATAGCCCCAAACATCTGCTGCGGTGATTTGGCCGTTGACGGCACGTCTAGCAAATCGGGAAAGTTATACTCAAAGAAGTTCACCCATCCCGGACAGCAGGAGGTGAGAATCGGTAGTTTTACATTTTTATCTCCATCTAAGTGTGCTTTGAGACGTCCCAGCAGTTCGGTTCCCTCTTCAATAATGGTGAGGTCAGCCGCAAAGTCAGTATCAAATACATAATCAAATCCGAGACGGCGCAGTGCTGAAACCATTTTGCCGGTAACGAGTGTGCCGGGTTCCAGACCAAACTCTTCACCCAGTGCAGCCCGAACCGACGGTGCAGTTTGCACCACAACTGTTTTGGTGGGGTCACTCAGTGCACGCAACACTTGCGTGGTGTGATTAATTTCTGTCAGAGCTCCGGTCGGACAAACTGCCACACACTGTCCGCAGAAAGTACAGGGTGAGTCTTCTAAGTTCATCTCAAAGGCCGGAGCTACCACCGAATTAAATCCGCGGTTCACCGCTGAGAGTGCGCCCACAGTCTGCACTTCGTTACACATCATTTCGCAACGGCGGCAGAGGATACATTTATCCATGTCGCGAATAATCGATGGTGATGTGTCGCGGCGATAGGTTGTTTTTTCTCCTTCAAAAGGAATGTCGCGCAGGCCAAACCTAATAGCCATATCCTGCAGTTCACAATCGCCCGACTTAGCACAAACAAGGCAGTCGAAGGGGTGATCCGATGCGATCAGTTTAAGTACTGTGGTGCGGGCATTAAGAACTCTTGCGTTATTGGTTACCACTTCCATATCAGGTGATGCTTCAGTGATACAGGATGGAGCCAGGTTTCTTCTCCCTTTTACATCGACCACACAAATCCGGCAACCGCCGGGCTTATTTTCGATATCCATGTTGTGCAGCTCCATGTGGCAAAGTGTCGGAATTTCGATACCCAGTTTGCGGGCAGCATTCAGAATGGTAGTCCCTTTTTCAACCACCACCTTTTTTCCGTCTATTGTCAATTCTATTGTTTTATTCATTTCTTTCCGTTTTATGATTGATATTGAATCAATAAATATTTAAGCTAATCCGTTAGCCATCACTTTTTTAGGTTCCTTTTGAATGATAATAGCATCAAAAGCACACTTTTCGCGACAGGCGTCGCAACGGATACAGATATCTGTGTCGATATGGTGAATCTCTCTGCGCTCGCCACTGATGGCGTGAGTAGGACACACCCGCTTACAAGCACCGCAACCGGTACACATATCATCCAGAATAACATAATACTGCAGATCCTGGCAGTGTCCGGCACGACATTTTTTGTCGATAACGTGCTCAATGTATTCATCGAAGAAGTTCTCCATGGTCGATAGCACCGGGTTGGGCGATGTTTGTCCCAATCCGCAAAGTGAAGTGTCTTTGATCACTTTGCTCAGGTTGCGCAGTCGCTCAAGGTCTTCCAGTGTGCCGTTGCCTTTGGTGATTTTATCCAGCGTTTCATAGAGTCGCTTGTTACCAATGCGGCAGGGCGCACATTTTCCGCAGCTCTCTTCCACGATAAAATCGAGGTAGAATTTTGCCACAGAAACCATGCAGTCATCTTCATCCATTACAATCATACCGCCCGATCCCATCATCGAACCCGCTTCTAAGAGGTTGTCGTAGTCGATGGGCGTATCTAAATGTTTTTCGGTGAGGCAGCCGCCGGAAGGTCCTCCGGTCTGTATCGCTTTGAATTTTTTACCGCCTTTGATACCGCCTCCGATATCGTAAATAATTTCACGCAGGGTAATTCCCATCGGTACTTCGATAAGACCTACGTTATTGATTTTTCCTGCCAGGGCAAATACTTTCGTTCCTTTGGAATTCTCTGTTCCGATGGAGCTGAACCACTCCGGACCTTTGAGAATAATAGCGGGGATATTCGCAAAAGTCTCCACGTTATTCACACAGGTAGGTTTGCCTAAATAGCCTTTTTCCGCAGGGAAGGGAGGTTTGTTGGTCGGCTCACCCCGGAATCCCTCCATTGAGTGAATGAGCGAGGTCTCTTCACCGCAAACAAAAGCTCCTGCACCGTAGCGCAACTTAATCTTAAAGTTGAAGCCGGTGCCTAATATGTTCTCGCCCAGCAATCCGTACTCTTCGGCTTGCTTAATGGCAATTTTCAGACGTTTAATCGCCAGCGGGTATTCGGCGCGGATATAGATCAGACCCTCGTCGGAGCCGATGCAGTA
>CAYPPC010000366.1:0-2482 GCA_964412435.1 uncultured Paludibacter sp. | reverse complement strand
TGGGAGTTTCATGACTTGAAACGTGATCCGTATGAAGATTACAACGCCTATCATGACAAGCGCTACCGGCGCGTTATAAAGAAGATGAAGAAAGAATTGTTGCAGCTACGCTCCGATTTGGGCGATGTGGATGCCGACACACCGGAGATGCTGGAAATTATGCATGTGAATTGGTAGTGAAATGATTATTTAAAATGAGATCGGGTTAGAGCATTTGATGTTCCAACCCGATTTTTTTTTATTCACTCTTTTTCTTGCGCGGTTTACGACCGCTTTTGCTTAGTGCCTGATCGATAATGTAGAGTATCTGGCCGTTGACGCTGCGAAACTCATCGGCAGCCCACTTCTCAAGCGCCTCCATCAGATCCGGATCAATACGAAGCGGAAAACTTCTGTTCTTTTTCTTAGTCACCTGACACCTCCTTTACTGATGTAAGGTACCGGAATTGATAATTGGCTGCACATTTGATTCGCTGGAGAGTACCACCATCAGATTGCTTACCATGGCTGCTTTTTTATCGTCGTCCAGTTCAATAATTTCCTCGTCAGAGAGCTTGTGAAGTGCCATTTTAACCATACCCACGGCTCCTTCTACTATCTTTTCGCGAGCAGCGATAATCGCATCTGCCTGCTGACGGCGCAGCATAATGGCGGCAATTTCAGGTGCATAGGCTAAGTAGTTGATGCGCGCTTCAATTACCTCGATACCGGCAATGCTCAAGCGTTCGTTAATCTGATTTTCAAGAATGGTGTTCACCTCTTCTCCGCCGGAGCGAAGGGTGAGTGCATCCGTTTCGCTGGTATCTGTGTTGTCGTAGGCATAGAGTCCAGCCACATGACGCAAGGCGGAATCGGCCTGAATTTTAACGAAGTTCTGATACGCTTTCATTTTGGCGTTAACTTTGTTTTGACCGGTGTTATCGGTGCTTGTAACAATCATCGAGGTGTTGTCCACATCAAAGGAGGCCTTGTAGGTATCTATAACGCGCCAAACCACCACCATACCAATCATGACGGGGTTACCGTTTTTGTCATTTACTTTGATTGGATCGGCGTCTAAGTTGCGTGCACGCAGCGTCAGTTTTTCCTTAGTGTAAAAAGGGTTCACCCAGAAAAACCCATTCTCTTTGATGGTCCCTTTATAACGTCCAAAAAAGAGCAATACACGCGTTTCGTTGGGTTCTACTTTTATAAATCCTGCCCAGGCTATGGTATGCAGCACGAAAAGTACTATGCAGAGAATAATAAATAAAGCATTGGAATTGTCGCTGTTCACTAAATTTACAAACAGTGCAATAATGGCAGCAAGACTTAAAAAGTGCAGTAACAGGAGTAGTACTCCGGGCAACTTTAATCCGGTAAAATTTCTTTCTTTTGTTTTCATAGGCTTTTCTATTGTGATATTAAAATGATATCACAAAGATATTGAAATAAACATATAAAACAAATTTTATTGGTAGATTTTGTGAGAATATTTTTTCTATATCTTGGAACCTTTCTTACCGTCGATTTGCTTCTCAAGAGTTCGGTCTGTTTTGTGATTTTAAAAATGGGGTAGATTATTGTTTCTAAATTTGCTGCTAACGCCCTTTCAGGGCTTGAGATACTTTTCTTTTATCTTCACAGGGCGTTGCCCTGTGCTAAATTGTTACGGGCTTTCAGCCCTTAATAGTATAAAAAAACTTAGTAGGAGTTTTTTTATACATTTTATTAAAGACTTGGAATTGATTTCCACATCCCTGTACTTTATCTTATTGATTGTTTTTGCACTATATTTCCGCCTCTCTAAAGAGTGGTAAACAAGATGACAAGGCGCATTGGTAGTCAAAACCCGTCGACCAATATTTTAGTAAAATTTGAAACTTGCATTACGACGTGAAAAAGGAGAGCTATGTGAACAAGGTTCTTATCATGCAAACTTTCTCACGATCACTTTACTTCTCTAGATTTCAATCTCTTTTATGGGATACAATTTGGTAGTTTCTTGTTTTAATCATGTGATTCTCCTCGTAAATAAAGTATTAAACCTTATTTCTATTTAAAAGGAACCTTAGTACAAGAAAATCCAAAACAAATCTAACCTTATTACCTTATTCTTTAACTGTTTGTTACTCAGTATGTGAATTGTTGATACATTTATGATATGACTACGAAGTTTTGGTCTAATGCAATTTAGTCTTAACATTATGGACGTAGGGTATCTACAATTTATATTAATTTACTTTAATGTCGCACTATATCTCTACGAGATGACAAGGCGCATTGGTACTCCAAGCCCGTCGACAAATATTTCAGCAAATATGATACTTGTATTACGACGGGAAATAAAATAGCAAAGAATTTGAAGTCGGGATACTATGAAGTCGTCTAGACTTTTAATGTTGAACGGGTTTGTTGATTTTAATGACAAAAATATCGAAGATATTTTTCTCTATGTTCTCGAAAGCAATCTTTATAGCTCGCAAAAGGCCAACCATCAAGA